>CACXDF010000207.1 GCA_902766325.1 uncultured Eubacteriales bacterium
GTTGCTTTAAATGGCAGGGGAGACGCGATTCGAACACGCAACCAGCGGTTTTGGAGACCGCTGCTCTACCATTGAGCCACTCCCCTAAATTGCCTCTATATTATATAGCAAAACGTCAAAGTAGTCAAGGACTTTTCAAGACAAAAGGAGATAACGTGAGATACAAACTGGGAATATTCGGAACGGGCACGATGGGACAGGCGATTCTATCCAGGATCGTTGCCGAAAAAAAGCTGAAACCGGAGCAGATAGCTCTTTATGATATCAATACCGAAAAATTGATGACCTTTACCGACGGATACAAACTTTGCTCGGAACCGCAACAGATCGCGGACGAGTGCGAGTTCATACTTTTTTCCGTCAAGCCGCAACACTTCCGTTCCATCACGGACGTCGTACGTTTTTCCGAAAAAAACACCATTCTGTCGATCATGGCGGGCGTTAAGATCGCGACGCTGCGCGCCGCGCTCAATTATCCTTGCCCGATCGTAAGGATCATGCCCAATACGCCTTGTAAATTCGGCAAAGGCGTCTGTGGCGTGCATTGTTCCGACGTAAACAAAGACGCCGAAAATACGGTCTGTGATTGGCTTTCCGCATGCGGCGGTATCGTCCCTATCGAAGAAAAATATTTCGACGCGGTAACGAGCGTCAGCGGTAGCGGTCCCGCGTACGTTTATATGTTTATCGAAGGTATGATCCGCGGCGGGATGGAAGGGGGACTTACGTTCGAGCAAAGCAAAGAGTTAACGCTGGCGACCTTAGTCGGCTCCGCCGAAATGGTAAAGCATTCCGACGAGCCTTTACCGGAATTGATCGATAAAGTCTGCAGCAAGGGCGGCACCACAATCGAAGCCGTTAATTTGTACCGCAAAAATAACCTCGAAGAAACGATCATCGCGGGCATCAACGCTTGCAGAAAAAGAAGCGAAGAACTCAGCAGAGGAGAATAGTTTTGAAACACGTAGACATATATACCGACGGAGCCTGCAGTAACAATCCGGGAAAAGGGGGATGGGCCGCGATCCTGATCTATAACGGGATCGAAAAAGTGATCAGCGGAGGCTATCCCTCGACCACGAACAATCGGATGGAACTTTTTGCCATTATTAACGGATTGATGCAACTGAAAGAGCCTTGCGACGTGACCGTTTACAGCGACAGCGCTTATTCTCTCGATCCTTTTTTGAAAAACTGGATCAATGGATGGATCGCCAACAACTGGAAAACCGCCGGAAAAGACCCGGTTAAAAACGTCGATCTTTGGAAAACCTTACTTATGGAAACGAAAAAGCATAACGTATCCTTCGTTAAGGTCAAAGGGCACGCGGATAACGTATACAATAATCGTTGCGACGAGCTTGCGCGCGCGGAGATAAAAAAACTCGGAGAGATCGATGACTAACAAAGTAAAAATGAATAAAAAGGATATTCTTCATCTTGTAATCGCGATTATAAGCACAATCGCATACGGAGGATGCGCCTTTTGGGCTCACAGCTACGTAAGTTTTATTGTATCCATTGTTTTATTCTCTTCCATTCCCGTTCTTCTGACGCTGTTTTTGTTGGGTATTTTTTTAAAGAAAGACGGACTTTATAAAATAGCGCTTACGATCGCATATATCGGCGCAATCGTCCTGGTTTGCGTTTGTTTAGTCTTACAATCAGGCATCTTAGATGAATTTTTAACGGCTTCGGACGGTAAAGAACTGGGTGAAAAATTACAAAGCCGGTTCGGAAACTACGTTTATCTCGCCGTAATAGTCGTTGAATTCCTGCAAGTTACCTTCGTACCGCTGCCGTCTTCGTTGGTTACCGGCGCGGCATATTACGTTTGCGGACAAAACCCATGGCTCGCCATTCTTTTCAGCTGTATCGGCCTTTGGCTTGGTTCTTTCTTCGCATTTTTCCTCGGCAGAACGTTCGGAATCAAATTGGTCAAGTGGATCGCCGGAGAAAAAATGCTCCTTAAATACAACGATCTCATCAAGGGCAAAGACAAAATCATGCTGATCTATATGTTTATTTTGCCCCTTTTCCCGGACGATATCCTTTGCATGATAGCCGGACTTACCACTATGTCTTACGTCGGTTTTATCCTCATTCAAGTTATTTCCCGTCCGCTCAACGTAGGCGCAACGGTTCTGCTGCTTCATTTCGGCACCGAAATGACGTCGATCATCCCCGTTAATAAAGTGTGGGGCATTATTGTTTGGATCCTGATCGCCGCCGTTTTCGTCGCGCTTTTCATCGTCGTATGGCGTAAAGCCGATAAGATCGAAGAGTGGATGTATAAACTTATCAGTAAGATCACAGGACGTCCGATCCTGGTCGATATCAATAAATTATACGGTATAAAAACCAAGCCGGCTACGGTCGAGACCGTTCCCGCCGCGCCTGAAGAAACGATCGAACCGGCTTTGGCCGAAGAGGTCAAAGAAGACCCCGCCGAAACGGAAAAAAGACTGCGTCTCGAACAAGAACAAGCGCAGGCTGAAAAAGATAATCAAGAGCGTGAAAAAACAAAACAAGCCTTTGATTCGGCTTGTTCTATCTTAAATCAAAAGGACGACGAAATCGTTTTTTGATCACGCTTGAAAGTAACGATCGGACTTATAAAGGATGCTAAACATCAATCCGGAAAAGGGGATCGTACTCAATATGATTGCCGGCGCATACATCTGCGACGAGGTCAAATTGTACTTGGAAGTGAATAAATAATACACGACCACACCCATAAACAACACAATAAACGTCATAAGAAGGACACTGTTAAGGAGTTTTAAATTCGTAGCGTCCTTTTTCTTTTTACGCGGATTACGTGCATAATTAATGACTCCGAACGCCGCAAAAACGAAACCGATAGCTGCAAGAACGTGCATGACCGTCAAAGAAATGCCAAACGCGCTCTTAAACAAATTAGTGACGAGGAGCGTAACGATCAAATACAAAAAAGAAGTCAACATCGTATCGCGTATGATCTTATTAACGAAAAAGTATCGAATCGTATTCGATCTTTGCGACGGAACAAACGTATTCAAAACGTAACCTTCCGTTTGCAAATTCTTCTTTAAACTCTCGAGATAAGGCGATAAGAGGGGTTTGTCCGTTTCAACGGCGGTGGACTCGTACAGTCTTTCACGAAGACGATCATACTCATCTTGATCGATCCCGCGCGGAGTTTCATCATGAAATTCAGGTTCGACTGCGCTTTCTTTGACCGATTGAACGGTAAAAGCGGAAGGCTTTATTACATTTTCTTCCACAATGGGTTCATGATACTCCCGAATGGGCTCAAAGGGAGTCGACGCAACGGCTTCTTCATAGGCGACCGTTTCGATTTTAGTCGTCGGCTCTTCAACGACAGGCGCTGACTCTTCCGCGGAAGAAACGTCATCTTCGGAATAATCATAAAAACGAGGCGCAGATTGTTGATCGTTAGCGTCGTTATCCGCATCGGGAACGACCGTTACAGGCTGTTCGGGCTCATCGGAAAGGGAACCGACGTCGACAGTTTCATCGGCGGAGCCTTCACGGGATCTTTTGGTTAAAGGCTTTAAAACACTTGCGGAATAGGGCGGTTCTTCATTGTCCAAATCAAAATCCTCGTCGCTGACAAGATTATTCAGCAACGTGCGGATATATTTCCATTCTTTTTTATCTCTTTCAAGATACTCTTTTCCTGCGTCCGTCAAGGTATAATATACTCTTGCCGCGCCGTAGCTTTCGCCGCCGCCTTTTTCGGAGGAGACGTAACCGGCCGCTTCCAGACGTTTCAGAATATTGTAGATCGTAGAAATAGACTTGATCTTATAATGTCCTTTGGTATGTTCCTGGATATAAGAAATAACGTCGTAGCCATATCCTTGGCCTTCTTTTTCGTTGAGAGCATTCAGAACGAATATATCCATTCGCGATCTGAACAGTTTTGCATTTTCCGATTCGTTGATCTGTTTTGCAGATTCGGACATGAATTCAGCCCTCCCTTTATTTTAATTACAAAAAAATTATAATCTATCGGAAAATTATTGTCAATAAAGAAAGCCAAAAATATTTATATTTTAGAGTTGAAATAAGAAATATTTTCGCAAATTTACGTTTAAAATGTCAATTATTGTCATCAGAAGTCGTAGCATTGTCGATTCCGGGACCGAATTTGACCTTACCGCTCGCTTCTTTTACGATATCTTCCGAAATGGCCGCGTAATGCTTTTTCGTGGTATTAATATCGTTATGCCCGAGCACTTCGGCAACGACGTATATGTCTTTCGTACGACGATATAAGGCCGTACCATACGTACTGCGGAGTTTGTGCGGCGTGATCTTTTTTAAACAATTAATCTGCGTCGCGTATTTTTTTACCATGATCTCGACAGCGCGAACGGAAATACGTTTCATTTGCGTCGATAAAAAGAGGGCGTCCACCGTTTCCGGTTCGATCTGCTTACTCCTTAAAGATTCTTCCCGAAACGATAAATAATCGGTCAAAGATTGCTCAACCTCTTCGTTAAAGTATAAAATAGCCTGTTTTCCGCCTTTTCTCTGCACCAAAAAAGATCTGTTTTTAAAATTGATATCATCAACGTTCAAACCGACGCATTCGCTGACACGGATACCGGTATTGAGAAGCAGGGTTATAATAGCAGTATCGCGAGCTTTCGTATTATTTTGATTATAAGTATTTTGCCTTGTATCGCCGAAAGAATCTTCTTCGGAAAGGCATTGGAAAACATCGGAAATCTCGCTATCATCCAGCCTGATAATGGCTTTATCGCGGATTTTCGGCATAGAAACACGTAAAGTGACGTTCTGATCGATCATTTCATTATTATATAAATAGCGAAAAAGGGCACGAACAGAACTGAATTTACGCGCTTTGGAAGCGGAACTGTCTTGTTGATAACTTTTACCGATAGGGGAAATATACCCGCCCAAAAAAGCAAGATACCGCTCGATATCGCGGCTGGTCAATCGATTCACGTCGGCAAGCGCAACGTCCTGCGGTTCTTTGCCGTAAAAAGGTCCGTCTGTTCCCGTCAGATAATAAAAGAAGACGCGAAGATCCAGTCCGTAATTATATCGCGTCAAAACGGTCGTGTTCATATTGATCCCGACAAAGAAGTCTTTGCAGAACGGCGGAAGATACGGATAGACCTCCGTCTTAAGTTTATCCGTGTATAATTGGTCGCGACTGACCGTATAAGAACTTGATTTCTTATCCATGACAATAAAAATTATAGAACAAAGACCCGATGTTTGTCAAGATTATCTCGGAAGATTGCTCTTATATCTTTTCGCAAAAGACAGCTTTTGCGAATAATAAAGCATATAGAAGAGGGGAGCAACTATAAAATAGGGAAAATACTGTAATAATCAACCCATCTCGGCTAAGATTTCCGTTAAAGCAAGCTTACAATGCTCATACGTCAATCCGCCTTGCATATAAGCCACGAACGGTTCTCGAACGGTGCCGTCGGCGGACAACTCGAGCGACGCGCCCTGAACGAACGTTCCCGCGGCCATGACGACGGGATGGGTGTATCCGGGCATATCCCACGGTTCGGGCGTAACATAACTGTCGACCGGAGATAGTTTTTGGATGCGCTGAACAAAAGAAACAAGCTGCTCGGCCGTATTAAAGCGAATGCTTTTAATGATGTCGTACGGCATACTGCCCGGTTTCGGCATAGTCTCAAATCCGAGTTTTTCAAAAACGTATCCGCTCAGCACGTTACCCATGAGCGCGTTTTTTACCGTGGACGGAGCCAAAAATAACCCCTGATAAAAAGGCAGATACCCGGATAAATAAGAACCGACTTCAAGACCCAACGAAGGCGCCGTAAAACGTCTCGCGATCATATCGATACATTCGTTTTTACCGCAAATATAGGCACCGGTAGGGGCTATTCCTCCGCCGGCATTCTTGATCAGCGACCCGATACATACGTCTGCTCCGACGTGCGTAGGTTCCTTTTTTTCAGTAAATTCGCCGTAGCAATTATCAACAACAATATACGAAAAAGGGGATATTTCTCTCACAAAACAGATAATTTCGGCAATTTTTTCTACGCTCAACGCATCGCGCCATAAGTACCCTTTCGAACGTTGAATAAAGACGACTTTGGGCTTTTTTTCCATTAAAAGGGTCTTGATACATTTTTTATCGAATTCGCCCTCCTCCGTCATGTCGACCTGGCCGTAACCGACTCCGATATCCTTTAATGAGCCGATATTCTCTCCATTGATGACTTCATCGAGCGTATCGTAAGGCTTACCCGCAATACTGACGATCGTATCGCCCCGAGAGAGCAAGCCGAACAATGCCAAAGAAAGCGCGTGCGTGCCGTTGGCAATAAGCGGAGAAACAATGGCGCTCTCGGTTCCGAATACGTCGGCGAACAATTTAGCGAGCGTGTCTCTGCCGACGTCGTCGTATCCGTAACCGGTCGTACCGTGAAAATGCATTGCGCTGATCTTGTGACGACGAAACGCATCCAACACTCTTTTTTGGTTTTCAAGCGCGATCTCATTCAGCGCAGTAAACTCTTTATTTGCTTTCTTCTCGCATTCTTCAATGATCTTTTGGGCTTCAGAATATTCCATTTTACACCTTATTTTGAAATAATATGTTCTATTTTTGCGGCTGTTTCTTTAATGTCGTCCATTTTCAGCCATTCCGCATCCATACTGCGGAACCATGTCTCCTGACGCTTGGCGTAGTGCCTGCTGTTGATTTTGATCGCCTCTTTGACCTCGTCTATCGTATTGATCCCCTGTTTATACGCGGCGAATTCTTTATACCCGATCGCCTGCATACTTTGACAAGAAAAGTCCACGCCGTCCGCAAGCAAACGATCGATCTCGTTTTCCAATCCCCTATCAAACATCCTGTCCACTCTTTCGTTGATACGCTTGTATAGCGTTTCCCGATCGATTTCGATACAAAATAAACGATGTTCTCGACGTTTATTCTGCGTCTCTTCAACGTCCGCAATGGACTTTCCGGTAAGCGTTATTACTTCCAACGCGCGGATAACTCTTTTTACATTGTTTTTGTGTATTTTTTTCGCGGCAAGCGGATCTAAGGCAAGTAGTTTGTTCCAGAGCGCGTCCGCGCCCTTTTCTTCGTATTCTTTCGTTATTTCGGCGCGTAACTTTTCGTCATACGCTCCCAAAGAATAATTATAGAGCAGCGAACGAATATATAATCCCGTTCCGCCGACAAGTATAGGCGTTTTACCGTGCGAAAGTATTTCTTCTATCGCTTTATCGGCGTCTTCCACGTACATTGCGACGTTATACGGCTCCTTAGGCGAAACGATATCGATCATATAATGCGGCACGCCGCCCTTTTCTTCTTCGGTCACCTTCGCCGTGCCCACGTCCATGCCTTTGTATATCTGCATGGAATCGGCGCTGACGATCTCGCCCCCTATTCTTTTGGCAAGTTCGACCGCCAAAGCCGACTTTCCGGTCGCTGTCGCGCCACCTATGGCAAGTATCACACGATCCTCCCGAACATCTTTTCGATCTCTCTGTGCGTCATAACGATGACGGTCGGTCTGCCGTGCGGGCATTGCAGAGGCGCGTTCCCCTTTATGTATTCTCCGATAAAGTAATCAAGTTGCAATTTATCGAGCTTATCCCCGCCTTTTATCGCGCTCTTACAGGCGGTTTGCGCCAGTTTTTCACGGAATAATGTAACGTCCGTCACCTCTTTCAGTTCTTTATCCTTTTCGATCGAATCAAAGAACTTATAGATATCCAGTCCGAGCAAAACGCTCGGAACGGACTTTACGGTAACGGTATCGTCCTTGATACGCAGATCAAAGCCCATCTTTCTGAATTCGTTTTTATGATCGGTAAAAAATCGAATCGTCTCATCGTCTTTATAAACGATATCGTACGGAAATACGAGTTCCTGGATGAATACTTTCGTCTCCACTTCTCTGGAAAAACGGTCGAAAAGTATTCTTTCGTGCGCGGCGTGCTGATCGATGATATACATCGCATCGCCCACTTCAACGATCACGTACGTCTCAAAAAGCTGTCCGATGACACGATACGAACGAAGATCGTATAAGCCGTCCGACTTATTTTCGGAATCGGCAAAAAGCAGATAGCCTTTATTATTCGGACGATCCTCAAGAGAACCTTCTTCTATATCCTCGTATCCGAGCGAAGCCTGACGCGCCTCTCGCTCTTTGGCTTCCAATATATCCTGCTCGGTCGGATACGGCAAAGGCGTATCTATCTTTTTTAATTCTTCATTCGATTTTTTATAAAAATCAATCAGTTCTTTCGTCGGTTCTTCTTCGGCGACGATATAATCTTTAAAACGCTTCTTAAAGAATTCCTGTCGGTCTTCTTCCACCGATTCGATCGGTTCTTGCGCGGCGAAGAAAGGCCGTTCGTCCAGTTCGCTGGTCATAGCTTTTAAAACTTCTTTCCTTCTCGCTTCATCATCGGCGTCCAAACCGTCTTTGATCGCGTTATAAACCAAGCCGTACAGCAGTTTTGTGTCGGCGAATCGGACTTCGCTCTTATTCGGATGGACGTTTACGTCCACGTCTGCAAAAGGCATCACGATGTCGACGACTATAGACGGATAAGTCCGTCTCATCAATCTATCGCCGTACGCATTGGCAACGACCGCCTGCATAGAAGCATCTTCGATACATCTGCCGTTCACGATAAATATTTCGTTATTGCGCGTTCCTTTGATCCCCGCGCTCGCCGGCCTGGCCGCGTAACCGCTGATAGTATACCCTTTATCAGTCAAATGGAACGGGATCATGCAATCGAACATTTTTCCGCCGAAAGCGTGATAAACGGCGCCTTCAAGACCGTCGCCTTCGGTCGCAAAAAGCGTCTCTCCGTCGACGATATAATTGATGGTAACGTCGGGATTGGCCAATATCAAACCGACAACGGTTTTCGTCACGGCGTTGGCCTCGCCCTTCGGCGGTTTCAGAAAGCGAAAACGGGCGGGAGTGTTATAGAAAAGAGAATTGATCTCGACCACGGTTCCTTTTTGCAGATTGCATTGTCCCCTGTCCGTGATCACGCCGCCCTCTACGGAAATATACGCCGCTTCGGCTTCGCCGTCGAATCTGGAGCGCAAAACGGTTTTCGACACGGCGCAAATACTGGCGAGAGCCTCTCCGCGGAAACCGAGCGTAGCGACCGTCTCCAGGTCTTCCGCCGAAGATATTTTACTGGTGGCGTGCGGCAATACGGCAAGTTCAAGATCGTCCTTCTCCATGCCGCAACCGTTATCGGTCACGGTGATATTCTTAATGCCGCCGCTCTCGATAGAAACGGTTATTTCCGTCGCGCCCGCGTCGATTGAGTTCTCAACAAGTTCTTTCACGACGGAAGACGGGTTTTCGACGACTTCTCCCGCGGAAATACGGTTATATACCGAACTGTCCAAACGATTGATCTTTCCCATAATTATTTACCTTTTTTGTTTTCCAAAATCTTTTTCATATCGGCAAGGATCGTAAGAGCCTCCATCGGAGTACACCTGTTGATATCCGTTTCTTTAAGTATCTTTTTTATCTCGGTGACGTCTTCGTCTTCCGGGAATAGAGAGAGTTGGTCGCACGGCAGCGCCGTAGAAGCGTTTCCGCCCAACTTGTTTTCCAGTTTTCCGCTGAGTTCGTGCGTCTCGGACAAAGATAGAAGAATGTCTTTCGCACGAGCGACGACTGAAGCCGGCACGCCGGCGATCCCGGCGACTTCTATACCGAAGCTACGGTTCGCGCCCCCTCTTGCTATCTTATATAAGAATGAAATGCCGTTTGAACTTTCCTGCACGAGCACGCGATAATTTTTGATGCCGACAAGCAGTTTTTCCAGTTCGATCAATTCGTGATAGTGTGTCGCAAACAGAGTTTTGGCCTTGATCTTGGTCAAAATATGTTCGACAATAGCCCACGCGATGCTTACGCCGTCAAGCGTAGACGTCCCTCTTCCGATCTCGTCCAGAACAAGAAGGCTGTCGGGCGTGGCGTTATTGAGAATGTTGGCGACTTCGAGCATTTCTACCATAAAAGTACTTTGACCGCGAATAAGATTATCGCTGGCGCCGACGCGCGTAAAGATACGATCGCACAAACCGATCTCGGCTTTGGA
>CACXDF010000208.1 GCA_902766325.1 uncultured Eubacteriales bacterium
ATGAGTATGGCGTTTTTATTGGGTTTAACGGTAGGAAGAACAGGCGCAAGCGCGGGTCTGATAACACCTCGGATACGACGTGTCAAAAGCACTGCGCCGGTCAAAACGGCGCCGGTGCTCCCCGTCGAAACGAGAGCCTTAGCGTTTTCGTTGGCGTTCATGTAGTCGATGGCGGCGACGAGAGAAGAATTGCGCTTGTTGCGAATGGCTTCGGTCGGAACGTCGTTATTGGTGATGACGTCCGGCGCGTCGATCACTTTTACGCGGTCTTTGCCTTCCGTATAAACGGCTAATTCATCTTTTTTACCTGTAATAACGAGAGAAAAGTCCGTAAACAAGTCCAATGCGGATAATGCGCCTTCAACCGTTTCTTTCGGAGAATAATCTCCGCCGTATGCGTCCACTACGATTTCCAACATCAGAAAAACTCCTTTTTATACAAGAAATAGAGGAACGATTGTCCTCTACTTCCATTTTGTTTGATTGGTTTGAAAAATTTTATTTTTCTTCTTTCTTGATCACAACAGGTTGACCCTTATAATATCCACAGTTGGGGCAAACTTTATGAGGTTCGATCAAGGAATGACATTGCTTACATTCAACGAGATTCTGTTCAGCTAACTTCCAATTCGCGAAACGAGTGTTACCTCTTCTCTTGGAAACTTTGCACTTTGGTACGGCCATCTTGTAGCACCTCCCTACACTTTATTCTACTTGTAGCATTATAAAGAATATTTCTATTCTTGTCAACGATTTTGACGATTATTTTCAATAATCTATTTCAATCCGGCGCATTTTACGGCGTCGCGAGCGATAACAAGTTCTTCGTTCGTCGGTTGTACGACGACTTTGACTTTCGAGCCGGGTTTACTGATAAATCCTTGCGTTCCCCTCTTTAAAGTCTTGTTGGCGTTCTCGTCGTAGTCGATGCCGAAGAAGTCCATATCTTTTAAAATAAGGTCGCGCACGTAGTCGCTGTTTTCGCCGATACCGCCGGTAAAGACGACGACGTCGAGGCCGTTCATCGCGGCGGCATAGCTGCCGATATATTTTTTGACGCGATAAGCGAACATATCGAGAGCCAGTTTGGCTTTTTCGTCGCCGGCGTCGATCAATTCGCACAGTTCGCGGCAGTCGCTCTTTCCGGCAATCCCGAGGAATCCGCTCTTCTTATTGAGTATGGTAAGCACTTCTTCGACGGATATCTTACGGCATTTTGCCATAAATTCCACGACGGCGGGATCAAGATCGCCGCTTCTGGTGCCCATAACCAAGCCTTCCAAAGGCGTAAGACCCATAGAGGTGTCTATGACTTTACCGTCGAGTACGGCGGCCAGGCTGCTTCCGTTTCCGAGATGGCAAGTAACCATTTTTTTGCAGTTTTCTTTGCCGAGCCATTCGCGAACGGTCTGACTGACGAACTTATGGCTGGTACCGTGGAAACCGTATTTTCTGATCTTGAAGCGTTCGTAATCTTCATACGGAATGCCGTACATATAAGCGTACTTGGGCATCGTCAAATGGAAACTGGTATCGAAAACGGCGGTCATGGGTACGCCGGGCATGATTTTTTGGCAAGATTCGATGCAAGAAATATTCGCAGGCATATGAAGAGGTCCGAGAACGGCGTTTTTCTTGCAAATAGCAAGGACGTTATCGTCGATCAAAACGCTGTCGGTAAAGTCTTCTCCGGAGTGCAGGATACGGTGTCCGACGGCTTTGATTTCCGACACGTCCTTAATGATACCGTATTTTTCGTCGCAAAGGATGGCGAGCACCTTTTGCAAAGCAACGGTGTGGTTAAGGATAGGTTCTACCTTTTCGTATTTTTCTTTTCCTTCCGGCTTATGTACGAGACAGGCGTTTTCTTGTCCGATCTTTTCGACGACGCCTTTGCAAAGCATCGTTTCGGTGTCCATTTCGATGATCTGATATTTTAAAGAACTGCTTCCGGCATTGATAACGAGAACTTTCATACTACACTCCTTATTAGCAAGCGGCGCTTTGGAGCGCGGTTATGGCTACGACGCCGACGATATCGTCCGCGACGCATCCGCGGGACAGATCGTTGATCGGTTTGGCAAAGCCTTGCGTGATCGGGCCGATGGCTTCGGCTCCGGAGAAACGTTGGCAGATCTTATAACCGATATTTCCCGCGTCGAGGTCGGGGAAAATAAAGACGTTTGCTTTTCCGGCGACGGGGCTGCCGGGAGCCTTTAACGAAGCGACGGCGGGCACCAACGCGGCGTCAACCTGAAGTTCTCCGTCGACCATCAATTCGGGATCCTTTTCTTTAACGATAGAAAGAGCGGTCGTAACCTTATCGACGTCGGCGTGAGCAGCGCTTCCTTTCGTGGAGAAAGAAAGCATAGCTACGCGTGGTTCTTTAATGCCGACGAGCGCGGTAGCGGTCTTGGCGGAACTGATCGTGATATCGGCAAGTTGTTCTGCGGTAGGTTGAATATTGACGGCGCAGTCACCGAAGACCATTGCTTCGTTGTCCTTAAAAGGAGTACCGTCAAAGCACATAATGAACACACCGGAAACCGTTTTGCAACCGGGAGCCGTCTTGATTACGTTGAGACCCGCGCGGAGCACGTTACCCGTCGAATTGATGGCGCCGGCGACCATACCGTCGGCAAGTCCTTTTTTAACGAGCATTGCGCCGAAATAAAGGTTGCCGCGCATTTGCGCTTGGGCTTGTTCTATAGTCAGCGGCTTTTTGCTGTTGAGTTTGCTTTGATATAAGGTGTCGGCAAAATCACTGATATCGTACGCGTTGGGATCGATGACTTTGACTTTCGTCAGATCGGCGTTCGGACGAACTTCTTTGATCTTATTTTCGTTGCCGATAAGAATGATATTCGCGATCTTGGCGTCGACGATTTTCATAGCGGCGTCGATGGTACGCGGTTCTTCTCCTTCCGCAAGAACGATCGTCTTATTGAGGGACTTTGCTTTTTCTTTGATTTGATCCATTAATTTTGACACTTGAACCTCCGCAAAATGCTTTATTTTTATTCAGATATATATTATAATTTTTATATCAAAAAACATTATAGGCACTTTTACGTTAAAAATCAAGCGACTAAATAATCTTTTTGAGGTAAAAAATGAAAACGGTTGCGATAATATGTGAATACAATCCTCTGACGAACGGTCATATCAAGCATCTGATGTCCGCAAGGCGCGAAACCGGATGCGACACTGTAATCTGCGTTATGAGCGGCTCTTTCGTTCAACGAGGAGAAGCCGCTATTCTCGATAAATATCAACGAGCGGAACTTGCCGTTAGTTTCGGCGCCGATATGGTCGTCGAGTTGCCGCTTATTTACGCTATTTCTCCTGCCGATAACTTCGCCTACGGCGCAATCAAGACGGTTTCCGCACTTCCGCACGTAGAATATATCAGTTTCGGCAGCGAATGCGGCGACGCCGGCTTATTGAGAAAAGCGGCCGAATTCTTAGACGAAGAACCCAATGAATATAAAGAATATTTCGCTAGCCGTATTGCCGAGGGCAATTCTTTCCCCAAAGCGCGCGCGCTTGCCCTTCACGACTATGCCGAAAGACATATCGAATATCAGGATATAGAAGATATCCTCGATTCGCCGAACAATTTACTCGGCATTGCTTATATCACCGCCATTAAAAAAGCCGGACTTTCCATTAAGATACATACCGTTAAAAGAGAAGAATCGGATAACGATCTGAGTATGGATACGGAATATCCTACCGCTTCCGCCGTCCGCGAAGCGTTGCGGTACGAAAAATTCGACGAAATTGCCAAAGCCGTTCATCCGCTTTGTTTGGAAAAATTAAAGCAAACGCACATCGATTACAGCGTTCTCGATAATCTGTGTCTGTATAAAATGAAAGAAGTCAACGGATACGACCTCGCCGATTACTACGACGTTTCGGAAGGATTGAATAATCGTCTTAAACTCGCCGCGCTCAACGCCGTGCATTACTCCGATTTTCTGAACGAAGCGAAGACCAAACGATATACCATGGCGAAGATCAAGCGTATCTCGCTTTATACTTTATTCGATATCACAAAGGACTTTTACGCCGAGTCGTCCGCGTTGCCGCCTTATATCTTTGTTTTGGCTTTAAGTAAGGCCAGAAAAGACATTTTGAGCGAAGCGTCACAGGCCTGTCCCAATCTCCTGCTTCGTTATTCGGATATCAATAAGGTCGATAAATCTCTTCGCGCGATGATAAAGTTAGATTTCCGCGCGCAAGGCGTTCTTTCCCTTATCAATAAGACGGCCGATATCCGCAGAAGTTTTGTTATGGTATAATTTTTTTGATTATAAAAAAAGAACAGGTCCGAAAATCGGACCTGTTTTATTTATTTCGATCAAACGATCATCAGCCTTTTTTATGTTCCATCTTGAACTTATAATACTTCTTTGCAATGCGTAAGTAGAGGTTTTTAACGGATGCGGCGAACGTCATTCCGAGCGGAGAAATCTTACGTACTTTTCTCGATACGACGATATCGTAAACGATATAAACGTAGTACAACGCAAAGATGATCTCGAACGCTGCGATAACGTACATTATAGGCAGGTGTCCGGACCAAACGGGAGCGGAATCAGCCGTGAACGGCACCATTAATTCTACGTAAGAAACGTTAATGAACATCATTGTCGCAAAAGCAACGAATGCAAAGAAAATACGTTTTTCTTTATTCATTACGGCATACATAAGCATTAGGATCAAGGAGACGAACATAGACATCGGATTCATATCGTTTGCGAATACGAACATCATATTGATGAAAGCCGTCGCAAGCAAAATCAAATTCATTCTGTTCTTGAATTTGAAATATGCGAATCCGGACAGACCGAGCATAAACACGATAAAGATGATCGTGACGACCAGAGACGAAGTTGTGATCTCGGTCATATTATTTCCGAGCATTGCCTGGAAGTTAAAGGCGTTGATCGAATAGAGCGTTCCTTTATAAAGTTCGCTCCAAGCATAATCAAACCAATAGAACGGTTTTCCGTCCTGAATATAATTGATCGCGAACGGAACGCTGATCGCATAATAAACGAAGAACGACAAAACGAGGATACAGCTTGCTGCAATGATATTTTTGTATTCTCTCGTGCGGATCGAATTGATGCAAACAAGTACGGTATAAAACGCAACGAAAGGCGCAAAGAATAGCGCGGACTGCGAGAACAGGAATGCGCCGAAGAAGGAACAAGCCGTTCCGATATAATTATTGTCCAGCATGAACTTAACGGTCAAAATAAGAAGCAATGCGGTGACGCTTTCCGTATATCCCCATAAAGAACTGCCTGCAAAAACGACCGGCAAACAGAGATAGAGGCTCGAGATAACGGTCGCGCCGATCTTGCCGACTTGTTTTTTAACGATCAGATACAGCACGTAAGCCGCGCCGATATCCGCGATCGCCGCAAAGAATCGAATAAAGAACAGCGTCGCCATATAAGGATTGGATTTCTCGAATATACGACCGAACAAACCGCAAAAACCGAGGAAATACAGTTGAAGGGGCGACGAAGAGGCGCTCATTACGGTATATCCCGCGTCGGTAGCGAAATCTCCGCCCGCCGAATGCAACAGATATTGCGGACCATGTTGAGCGATAAAGAGAGCTTGCGTAGCAAGACCCTGCGCGTTATATCCGATAAAGATATTGGCATTAGCGAATGCGGAAGCGATAGACGTACTCAAAATATCGATAAGCAATCTGACGATCAATCCGATCCCGACGAAAACGCCGATACCGAGCCATTTATTTTCGCTCATTGTTTTCATAAGCGGATGTTTATACCCTATTCCGTTGTTATTGTCGGGATCGTCGAGAGCGAGGTGACGACGGAACATAACGTATGCTGCGACGCAAACGGCAACCGTCAGGACTGCGCCCATAACGATATAGAAAACATTAAAGACGTCTACCTGACCATAATAGTCGGATGCGAACACACCCGTAAAATTTGCTTCGTCCGCGGCGTTTTTAGAAATCCGTTTAACGGAAAAGGCGTCAAGAACCAATTTGATCTTAGCGGGAGCGTCTTCGGAAGCTACTCTTAAAACAACGGTGGCGTCGCCGGTTTTTTTTGCGCGGAAAGAAACCGTATAATCTTGA
>CACXDF010000209.1 GCA_902766325.1 uncultured Eubacteriales bacterium
GACGTTACTTGCCACGATCGTCACCTTTACGTCCTTGCCGCCGCAGGTAACGGCAAAAAAGGCGTCATGATCTCCTATTATCCTTCCCCGCTTATTTACCGTCCTACCCAGCGGAAAGAGGATGCGCCCGATAAAAAAATAACCATCCGCTTCGACGGGAAAGATCCGAAAGTCTACTTGCTCGACGAATATAACGACCTGACCGAAACGAATCTTTATACCTTCCGAGAAAACAAACTGACCGTCACGATGAAACCTCTTTCCGTTCTGTATATCGAATCGAAATAAAAGTATTGAATAAAAAAAGTCCTCTCCGATCGGAAAGGACTTTTGATTTATTACGTTCAAGTTATTTTTTCAACGACTCGATGATCTCATAAATACGTTGCAGATCATCGTTGGAAAAATAGTCGATACAAATGCGGCCTTTTGTTTCGTTACCCATCAATTTTACTTTGGTAGAAAAAACGCGGGTCATATCATTGACGAATTCTCTCATTTCCACCGTCATTTTAGCGCGGACTTTTTCGGTCATACGGGTGGGCTTTGTCTCCGGCTTTAAATAATACTTGACCTGCTTTTCGATCTCACGTACGCTCCAGCCTTCCGCGACGCACTCGGTCGCCATTCTGATCTGCGCCAGAGGATCGGTAACGGGCAGTAACGCGCGGGCGTGTCCTGCGCTCAGTTTTCCGCTTTTTACCAGTTCTTTCACTTCGTTGGTCAGGTTCAACAAACGGAGCGTATTGGCAAGAGCCGGACGGGATTTACCTAATTTTTGCGCGATCTCGTCCTGCGTCAACCCATGCGCCGTCATAAGCTCTCGAATGGCCTCGGCTTCTTCGATAGCATTCAGGTCTTCGCGTTGCAGGTTTTCGATCAAACTGATTTCTTTTACTTGCAGATCGTCGTAGTTTTTGATGATAACGGGCACTTCGGTCAGGCCGGCAAGAATTGCCGCGCGATAACGTCTTTCTCCGGCAATGATGACGTATTTTCCGTCTTCTTTACGCACCACGATGGGCTGAATGATCCCGTTACTGCGAATAGATTGCGACAGTTCGATCAAACTCTCGTTGTTAAAACTTTTTCTGGGTTGGTCGGGATTCGGCTGAACCATTTCCAACGCCACTTTATAAACTTTTTCGTCCGCCTTCACTTCGTCCCGAACATCTTCGATGTTGGCAAGCAGGGCACCCAATCCGCGTTTGAGTTGTTTTGCCATGATAACCACCTATTTATGTTTTATATAATCATTATATCATGCGGAATTTTTTTTGTAAACCCTCACAAAGGCGAAATTCTCGGTTTATTTTGTAGCCTGGGATACCTTTCCGGAGTTTTCGACGTTTTTTCAAATACAAGGACCGTCCGTTTATCGCCGCAGAGAGAAAATTCTTCTTTTCGAAGAAGCTTTCCGCCCAAAACACGCAAAGCGTGCTCGGACTGCGCCAGTTCTTCTTCCGCATTGCCTTTATACGCGACGAACAATCCTCCGACGCGCACCAAGGGCAAAACGTATTCCAAAAGAGTAGGCAAAGGAGCTACCGCGCGCGCTACCGCCGCATCGAACTTTTCGCGATAGGTTTTCGCGCCCTCCTCGGCGCGGGCGTGCACCGCCGTTATGTCGGATAAATCCAGTTTTTCGATCAAAGACTGTAAAAAAACGACCCTTTTATTCAGACTGTCCATCAAAGTAAACTTAAGATCGGGACGAACGATCTTTAGAGGAACGGCAGGAAATCCGGCTCCGCTCCCAACGTCTACGACCGATGCGTTTTTCGGCAGAAACTTTTCTCCCAAAACACTGTCCAAAAAATGTTTGACGGCGATATCCCGATCGTCGGTTATCGCCGTAAGATTAACTTTTTCGTTATATTCTTTCAGATAATCGCGGTAAGTAAGAAACAGGTTTTCCTGTTCGGCCGTAAGGCTTTTTCCCGCATCCGAAAATATTTTTGAAAGATCGCTCATATCTCAGTTCACTTCGTTGATGCATTCTTCCGTCATGACGAAGTCGACTGTGCCGCGAACGGTCGTTTCTCCCTCCGTGCGATCGTACGTCATGGTGACGGTATCGCCTACGCGCATAGTCAGCATCAGATCGACGATGATAAAAGACCGTGTCACTTCGTATTCTTCATATACGCCGTCCGGCTCTCCTGAATGACGGATCTTTATCGAAACGAGAGTATCGCCCACTTTCAACTTACCGTCGGCAAGGCCGCCTTCCGTTA
>CACXDF010000210.1 GCA_902766325.1 uncultured Eubacteriales bacterium
ACCAATATGAGCGGAACGATCACAAAAACGACGGTTACGATCAGATAGGGGAACGCAAACGCGGTGGGGCGGAAGACTTTTGCTTTCTTCTTTTTCATTCTTCCTTTGCCTCCTCGTTGTCGGGATCGTAGCGTTCGACCTTCAATTTATCCGGATCGATCTTGATACCTACGCGGTCGCCGAGGTCCCATTCGTCCTTGGTGTCGATATAAAAGTCTTCGTCGGTATCGGTGTATACTTGCACCTGGTAGTAGGTGCCTTTGTAAAGGGTTTGCGAAACGTAAGCGCCGACGGTGCCGTCTTCTTCGTCGTCGGTCAGTTCTACCCCGTCGAATCCGATTTCCGCGACGACGGAAGCGCCGATCTCCAGGTTTTCGGTATTACGGAAGGTGAAGTCTCCGCCGCAGAAATGTACCTGATCTTCCGCGATCACTTCGCCGAAGAACTTATTGGTGCTACGCAGTTTTTTCATAATATGTATGCCGTCCGGCTTGACGCCGATGCGTACCGTTTGACCCTCTTTGGTTTCTTTGGTGGACTGCACGGTAAATTGATAGCCGCTTGCCAGGATCTCCATTTGATAGAACGTGCCTTTGAAGATGGAAGAGACGACTTGTCCGACGAGTTGACCTTTCGGGCTGTCTTCGGGATAGACGGAAATGTCTTCGGGACGAATAACGAGGTCGACGCGTTCGTTTTTGGCGAAGCCTTTATCCACGCACGCAAATTCTTCTCCGAGGAAGGATACGCAGAAATCGCGCACCATGACGCCGCTTACGATGTTGCTTTCGCCGATAAAGTCGGCAACGAAAGCGTTAGCCGGTTCGTCGTAGATCTTTTTCGGAGTGCCGATCTGTTGTACCACGCCGTCGTTGATGACGACGACGGTATCGCTCATGGTCAGAGCTTCTTCCTGGTCGTGGGTGACGTAAATAAAGGTAATGCCGAGGCGCTTGTGCATAGCCATCAGTTCTTCCTGCATTTCTTTACGCATCTTCAGGTCGAGCGCGCCGAGGGGCTCGTCCAAAAGGAGAACTTTCGGTTCGCAAACGAGAGCGCGGGCGATAGCCACTCTCTGTTGTTGTCCGCCGGAAAGAGAAGTCACGTCACGGTAGCCGTAACCTTCGAGACCTACCATTTTCAGCGCGGCGTTGACCTTTTGATCGATCAACTTTTTGTCCATCTTTTTGATCTTAAGACCGAAAGCGATATTTTTATAAACGTTCAGATGAGGAAAGAGTGCGTACCGTTGAAAAACGGTGTTTACCGGTCTGTTATAGGGCGGGGTATTGGTCACGTCGATGTTTTCGATAAAAACAGTGCCGTCCGTAGCCGTTTCGAATCCGGCAATGATGCGAAGAAGGGTGGTTTTTCCGCAACCGGAAGGGCCGAGCAGAGTGACGAACTCGCCCCGTTTGATGGCCAGGTTCATATCGTCTATTACGGTGACGCCGTCGAAGACTTTCGTGATGTTTTTCACTTCTATGATGCGATCCGATTTTTTCAGCGCGAGCTGTTCTACCGCCGGCTCGGTCTTTATGACCTGTTTGGGCGTTTTTTCTTTACGGAATTTGTCGATAATTCTGATAAAAGGATTCTTCATCTGTGAGCCTCCGATGGTTATTTGTTTCTAAAAGTTGGGCGGGCAGGATATCCACAGCACTTCGCAATTTTTGTCGGTGTCGTTTACGAGGAGATGCGGCTTGTCCGCTTTATAATAAAAAGTCTCTCCTTTACGCACGGTATAAGACTTTTTGCCGAGTAGCAGCTTGATCCTCCCGGAGAGGACGTACCCGAATTCTTCTCCTTCGTGCGGGATGTCGCGTTCGCTTTCCGTATGCGGCGGGAGCGTGACGAAAATCGGTTCCATTTCGTTCTTTTGCGCCGAAGGGACCAACCACGTGACGCTGCTGCCGTCGTCGCTTTCTTTTACGAAATAGTCATCCTTTTTAAAGACGACCGGGTCTTCCTTTCTTTCGTCGAAAAATTCGCTCAGGTTGGAGCCGAGTATGGTGACGATATCGTTGAGAGTGTCGATACTGGGGGTTGTCAGATCGTTTTCGAGTTGGCTGATAAAACCCTTGGTCAGTTCACATCTGTCCCCGAGTTCTTCTTGCGTCAGGTTGTTTTTCAGTCGCAGTTCTTTTATTTTGGTTCCGATCTCCATACCCTGTCTCCCGTTCTTCTTTCCGCCTTTTGAGTTAAGGCATTGTAAGAAAAAAGTTTATCATCACTAAACAAAACGTATTATATATATTGTCGCCCCCTTTGTCAATTATTTTTATACTGTTTTTTTGCAAGTTTTTTCCGAAATATTTTTACGAAAACGATAGGCCTTTTCTTCGCGCTGTTTAGGACGATGGACGCGCGCGTATTCATTATTATAATATAAAGAAAAAGACGGCCGGAGCCGTCTTGATATCGCCTTATAAAAAGCAGTGCGTTTTAAGAAATCGTCAGCGTGTAGGACAGAGAAACGGTAAAGTAGGCCGTTTTTATGGTGAGCGTGACGACGGTCGTGCCTTTCTTAAAGAAGGTGATAAGGCCGTCCGAGGAGTGATCTTTCTTTTCGTTCGCTTCTATTACGCCGTTTCCGTTTTCGTCGAATTCATATCGGAAAGCGGCGACGGACGGATCGGAAGACACGTACTTGTACGACTCGATGGCAAGCGAGGTATCGTTACTTGTAAAGTGGTTTGAGTAGGTGTTGTCCTGCATGATGGTGGACAAGTTGCGGGTGACCGATTCGGAGTCGAAATAGATACGATGGAACGATGCGTTGGCAAAGCGTTCGTAACGAGCGGTGTTGCTGTCTCTGTATGTGACGGTATAGTTGCCCGTGCCGACGATATAGACGTTAGAGAGCAAATTGCAATTATAGAATGCGTCGGAGCCGATGGTGGATGCGTTGATATTCAGGATGACTGTACGGATATATCTGCACCCGTAGAAAGCGCCTGCCGGCACGGAAGAATAGTTTCCGCTCAAAGCGACGATCTCCAAAGACTCGGGCACGAGGTCGCCGTTCATTGTCGCGGAAGGAGAGTCTTCGGACTCGGGGCAAAAAACGTAACCGATATAAGTGTTGCCGGTGGGCGTCGCTCCGACGAAGGGCGCCGAATAGAACCGCAAGGCGGTACAACTTGCGAAAGCGCCTTTTCGGACGTTTGTGACGCTGTTAGGCAGGATAATGGACTGCAAGGACGTGCAGTATTCGAACGCGTACGATCCGACCACGTTCATCGTGTCGGGTACCGTGACGTTTTCGAGTATGGGACATCCGGCAAAGGACTGCGAGCCGATAGTCGTATAGCCGTTGCCGATCACAACGGAAACGAGGTGGCCGCAACCATGGCAAACCCGATCGGGGATGGCGCCGCTTCCGGTCAGAATCAGCGTTACCAAAGAAGACGGAATATATTCTCGCGAGGAGTTAGCTTTTTGTTCCGGGTCGGAACTCGTCGTGTCCAGAACGCCGCCGAAGAAGTAGGCGAGGAAGTTATTTTCGGAAGTCGTCTTTCCGATGAAGGGGACGGACAGCGTGGTGATACGGCCGTTGCCTTTCAGGACGTTTTCGCCGATCCGTTGAACGGAGGAAGGCAGGTATACTTCGGTAAAGGAACTGTTTTCAAAAGCATGATCGAGGATAAAGACGGTTCCTTCTTTTACGTGGCAGGGACGATCCGCGTTCGTTTGCGCGTCCGCGGCAAAGAGTACGACGTTCGTTCCGCGTTTCACCTTCAGATACAGGACGCCGTCTTCCCAGTTGTTCTGGTCGGAATAATAGCCGGAATAAGTAAAGGCCGATTTGGCGACGGAAGCGTTTTCGTCGAAATCGACGTCGCTTACTCGTTCGGGCAAAAGAATGTCGGTCAGAGAAGTGCAGTAGAAAAATGCTTCCGCTTCGATAGTCGTCAGTGCTTCGGGGAAGACGATCCTACTGAGCTGACTGCACCCGGAAAAGGCTTTTTTAGCGATCTTACGCACTCCGGTGGCGGAGATATCGACCGTTTGTAAAGAAGCGCACCCGGCAAAGGCGCCTTCGTTGATCGAGCCGCTCCGAATGGTCACCGTTTTAAGTGAAAGCGGCAAATAATAAGAGACGGGAGAATAAGAATAGACCGTTTCTCCGCTGAACGTGGAAGATTCTATGATAGACTGCGACGTTTTGACCGAACCTTCATAGGGGGTCGAGCCGAAGATATATCCGAAAGGATAGATCGTCTTTGATTCGGCGCTGGACGCTCCGACGAAAGGCAATATGAGCGTTCGCAGACTTCTGCATCCGCTGAGAAGACCCATACCGATGGAAGAAATACCGGTGCCGAATTGCAGTTCTTCCAGTCCGATGCAGCCGTTAAAGACTTTTTCGCCCAAAGAAATGACGGAGTTGGGAAGAACGAGCGCAGTCAGATTTTTACAATGGGAAAACGCGTACGCCCGAACTTGTTTCAATCCTGTCGGCAAAGAAACGGAAAGCAAAGACGAACATTGCTCGAAAGCGTTTTCGCCGACGATCTCCATACCGCTCGGCAGAGCGATGGACGACAAAAGGACGCAGGACGAGAAGACGCCGGCGGGCAAAGAAGCGAGTTTTCTGCCGGCGAAGGAGAAAGTCCTCAATTTACGACAGGACGCGAAGGCGCTTTCGCCGAGAGAATTCGTTTCGGCGGGAAGCACGAAGTTCGATAAAGAAGAACATTCTTCAAAGGCCCTTTCGGATACGATCTGCGTCGAGGCGGGCAGGACGATATCGCGCAGGTTTTCGCATCGAGCGAAAGCCCGAGCGCCAACGGCGCGCATGACCGTATTGTCGCCGAAATCAACGGTCCTTAAAGAAGAACACTCAAAGAAGGCTTTTTCTTCGACGGAGGTGACGGTGGAAGGAAGACTGACCTCGCTCAGGCCGCTGAGATAGGCCAAGGCTTCTTCGCCGATCACGGAGACGGTTTTTCCTTCGATAGAATCGGGAACGGCATAAGCGGTCGCCGGTCCGACGAACCCGATCAACGTCGCGAAGGAAGCAAGACTGTACAGACCGAAAGCGGA
>CACXDF010000211.1 GCA_902766325.1 uncultured Eubacteriales bacterium
CTATAATACTTTTGAACAAGCTCCGACTGCTACGGCTACCGGTATTTACGTCGGCGATGAAGCGCCGCTGACCGTTACCGGTAAACAAAAAAATGCCGGAAGCAATTACGTTGCGACGGTGACCGAGATCGGGAACGGAAACTACGCCTTGCCCGATACGGGGCTGACTTGTGATTATTCGATCGCAAAAGCCGACCTCGACTTTACCGTTACGATGGCAAGTTGGGTCTACGGTAACGATATTGCCAATGCATTTATACAAGGTTCGTACGGTAATGGGAGCAAACGGTATTGGGCGAAGCTCGTCGAAGATCCCGACGAAACCGAATACTGGAAATTGATAAAAGTATCCGATCCGAACAAGTATCCGGTGGACGTAGGCGATTACGTTCTGAAAGTAACGAGTGATGAGAACCAAAATTATAATTCCGGCGAAGCAAGAACGACTTTTTCGATCTATACGAAACAGATCGTCGTGTCCGGCGTAGCCGTTGATGAAAAAGTCTACGACGGAACGACCGACGCGACCTTTAATTATGAGAACGTCGTTTTGAGCGGCAACCTCGACGGCGACGGTCTGAGCGTTGTCGCTACGGGCTCTTTTGCCGATAAGAACGTCGAAAACGGAAAAACGGTGGAGTTCACGTTAGCGCTTGCCGGCGACAAGAAAAACAACTACGTTCTCGCAACGACGGGACAACAGTCTTCCGCTACCGCAAATATCAAAGCAAAGGAGATCGTCGTTTCGGATATCGCCGTGGAAGACAAGGCGTACGACGGAACGACCGACGCGACCTTTGTTTACACCGCCGTCGTTCTCGGCGGCAAGATCGACGGCGACGACCTGAGCGTCGTTGCTACCGGTTCTTTTGCCGATAAGAACGCCGCAAACGGAAAAACGGTCGAGTTCACGTCGGAACTTGTCGGAGAGGAAAAGGAAAACTACATCCTCGCAGCGGAAGGACAACAAACGTCCGCTACCGCGACCATAACCGCTATTCCCGTGAGAGTGACCGGTATAACCGCCGGCAACAAAATTTACGACCGCACGACGGACGTCGAATTGTCTTTCGAGGGCGTCGCTTTCTTCGGAATGATCGATGGAGACGAATTGACCGTCGATACGACCGGATCGTTTGCCGATAAGAACGTAGGCGTAGATAAGACCGTTACGCTCGGAGCTCTTGTGCTGGGCGGCGCCGACGTCGATAATTATTATCTTGCCGGCAGTAGCCAATCCACCGCAACGGCAACGATCAGCGCCAAAGAGATCGTTGCGAGCGGTATTGCCGCGGACGACAAGATCTATGACGGAACGACTGCGGCGACGTTTACTTACGACAACGTCGTTCTCGACGGCAAGATCGATGGGGACGACTTGAGCGTTATTGCTACGGGTGCGTTCTCGGATAAGAACGTCGGCATAGACAAGACGGTGACCTTTACGCTTGCTTTGGACGGCGAAGACAAAAACAACTATGTTCTGAAAGAGGGCGAAAACGTCCAACAGACCACAGCGACGGCGAGTATCTCCGTAAAAGAGATCGTCGTATCGGGCATTGCGGTTTCGGACAGATCTTACGACGGTACGCTTGTTGTGGAGTTTGATTACGACGACGTCGCATTGGACGGAATGGTCGATGGCGACGATTTGTCCGTCGTTGCGACAGGAGAACTTTTCGATAAGAACGTAGGCACCGATAAAGTCGTTGAGCTTTCTTCGTTGGAACTTGTCGGCGAAGACAGCAATAACTACGTTTTGAAAGAAGGCGAGAACACACAACAATCTTCCGCTACGGTGAACATTACGGAAAAAGCCATCACTGTGACCATTGTCGGTAAGACGAGCGTTTACGGTGAGGGACCCGTTTCCTTGACGGCGACGACCGCCGCGGGCGCGATCGAAGAAGGAGACGACGTTCCGTATACTCTCACTTGCGCGGTCACCGCGACGAGCAACGTAGGGACCTATGCCGTGACAGGCGCCGACGTAAGCGATAATTACGCCGTAACGTTCGTAAACGGGCAGAACGCTTACGAAGTGACGAAGCGTCCTATTACCGCGACCGCGCAAAATAAAGTCGTCAACTTCGCCGGGGACGAGCCGATCTATACCTTTACGTTGAGCGAGGATATTCCTGAAGACGTCTTAGCCGAACTTGCGGAAAGGACGACTCTTACCTGCGACGTAGACACCGCCGTTTCCGGCAGATACGATATCGTCTTTGCCTTTGCCGGCGAATACGAAACGGATACCGTTTTGCAAAATTACGCCGTGACGCTCGTAGACGCCGTGCTTACCGTCAATAAACGCTGCGTTATCGACGGCTTGACGGCGGACGGACTCGATCCCTCCGAGGAATATGAGATCAATATCGATATTACCACGCCGGAGAATAACAAAAACGTTAAGAAAGCCGACGTTTCGGTCCTTATAAAACACGAAGACGGCGAAGAAGAACCGTATGAAGGGGAAGCCGACCTGACGATCGATATCCCCGAGCCGATCGACCCTGCGTACTTCGATCTTTACAGAGAGGACGCGGACGGCGTCGAAACGCCGATCGTGACCGACGATTACGAGATCACCAAAGACGGAAAGATCGTCATTCATTCGATCGTTCCCGTTCGGTTCGTATTTAAGAATACAAAAGGACAAATTTTCGTCAAAGCCGACGATAAAAAGATC
>CACXDF010000212.1 GCA_902766325.1 uncultured Eubacteriales bacterium
AAGACGTCTGTACGATCATTCGTTTAAAACCGTTAAAGGACGTTTTTATTCCCAAAAACATCACTTTCATGTCAATCGACTTCATCTTTGGATTGGAACAAAGAGCATTTTCTGTCGCGGAGGACAATCCCGTTTATGAAACGAACGGAGACTATCTTATCGAAAAAAGCACCAAAACGCTGAAACGGGCATGGGATGATGCGACTTTACCGGACGATGGGAGCGTCGAAATCATTGATGATTATGCATTTTACGATTGTAAAGCAGAAGAAATATTTCTTCCGTCTTCAATTAAAACAATCAGAAAAAAAGCGTTTTTGCAGTATAATAATTTAACGACAATACATTTTGCCGGAACGATTCAGGAATGGAGATCTATTGTCAATGAACTCACGGACTGTAATAAATACACCATTGTATGCTTGGATGGGACAATTTACAGAATAAACCCTTGATCCGGATCGTGATCGTGGAGCCTTAAAAAAAACGACCTTTTTTTATTAATTATTAAAAAACGCGACCCGATACGACAGAATAATCATTCCATCACATATGCGCATAAGAACATACTTTAATGAATGTATTCGTGAAAGAACGCGCATGGGATATAATCGGAAAGAAGTTTAAAAAATGCTTTTTCCGTTTTGTCCGATACGATCTTGCGTAAAAAAGTGATCTCCGTTTTATCTTTATAAGAAAGTACGCCTACGTTTTCCGGCGTGCGCGCGTTACAGTTGACGATGAACATAAAACGCCTGACTCGGTCAGTCTCGGGGAAGTCAACTTTGCCGATATTGGAGAGGATCATGGTTTGCCGAGGCATTTTACCGAGGCCCCTGCCCCAGAGAGAAACTCTTCTTTTGATTTGGTAAGGCATAGCCGCCATAAGCGGATTCTTACTCATGAGCGATGAGAAAGAGAGTTTTTTGCGCAATTCTTCTTCGTTAAGTTGTTTTTTCATTTCTTCGCCGATGATCCCGATCAGGTTTTCAACGGTAAAGTCAACGTCTTTACCGATATTGCAACGAGCGAAACCGGTGAAATTAAGAAGCGTTTCCGACGGGAAAAACTTCCGATAATTGACTGGAATAAAAAAGACGTAATTATGCTTGCGCGGGGTGGTATCGTGACTTACGGACACCGCCATAGACAGGAGCGCGGCCAAAAAGACGGTAATGGAACAGCCGTGCGCCCTCGCCGCGTTCAGAAGGTCGACCGTGTCGCACGAAACCCTGTTGCAGTCGAACTTGTTACCGGGTAAAAACTCGCCCGTCGGCCCGAAAGCATAGCCGCCCGCCATGTTCTTTGCGCCCGAAACAAGGGGGTATTTTTTATAATATTTTTCAAAAGCGTCTTCGTTTTCGCCCACTCTCCATTGCTCGTGAAAGGGTCGTACGCCTTTTTCGGGCAGATCTGTACCGGTCAGACGCAAATACGTGTGAAGTACGGTTTTTAAAAACTCCATCGCGCCGTTCGCGTCGGAAAGCGCGTGGAAAAAGATCATATGGACGAATCGACCGCTGATCTCCGTTATGAAAGGATACCCGTTGTTATGCGGAAAAGAAATAGGCTCGAGCAAAAAATTTCTTTTTTCGGTCAGAATATACGGCTTATCGTTTTCCTCGAAAAAAGGGCGATAAAAACCGTGACGAATACGGACTTTAAAAAAAGGATACCGCTCGAAAGATAAGTTGATCGCGGCAAGAAACAGGGTCTTATCGATATTTTCGGATAATTCGGCCGCAAGACCGAAAAGACTTTGAGAAGTCTTTGTGACGACCATCGGGTAGATGGTCGCGGAATTATCCATACGATATCGAGCGAGCTTTTTTTTCATTGTTCCCAGGTGGAAAGTTTGTTTCTGAGGACGGTAAAGAAGCTACCCTCGGACAAGCGAATGAGAGTAAAGGTTTGTTCCGAAATAGAGACGTTTACGGAAGAATCGGTAGATAAAGAAGCTACGTTTTCTCCGTCGACGTTGATAAAAGCGGGCTCGTCGGCACTCTTTACCGTAAGCGTGACGACATCGTCGCCGCCGATGACGACGGGGCGCGTGGTCAAAGAATGCGCGCAAACGGGCGTGACGACCATACTGCGGGAGTTGGGCGTCAGGATGGGGCCGCCTGCGGACAGGTTATAGGCCGTAGAGCCTGTGGGAGTCGCGACGATCATGCCGTCGGCGCGTACCGGTTCTATCCGTTGTCCGTTCACACCGATCTCGAGTCCGAGAACGTGCGCGGAAGCGCGGTGCAGGACGGCTTCGTTAACGCCGGTGACGACCTTATCCCCTATTTCTATTTTGAGCGTGACGCGCTCTTCGGTAGAATAGCGACCGCCGAGTATGGAAGCAAGAGCATTTTCCGTTTTTTCGGGATCGATGTCGGCAAGATAGCCCACTTTGCCGGTGTTGATACCGGCAAAGGGCTTTTGCCAAGAAATAAATCTTTTGATGTTTTTCAGCATGGTACCGTCGCCGCCGAAGACTAAAATGCAGTCGACTGCGTCTTTTCCCGGACAAACGTCCGCGTCGAACAAACCTTTATCTTCTTCTCGGCAATAGACGCCGCAACCGTTTTTTTTCAAAAATTCAACGGCCCTTTTAACAAAGGGAAGAGAATTGCGTTTGAAGTTCGGCGCCAGCAGAAAGTTTTTCATGATTCCTATTTTCAGTTAACGTGAACGACCCAACCGAATTCGTCCGCGGCGGTGCCGTTCTGAATGGACGTGATACGGTCGTAGGCATGACGGGAGATGGGTCCCATTTCGTTGTTGTTGATGATAAGGTCTTCTCCGCGGAAGTTCAGCACGCCTACCGGAGAAATAACGGCGGCGGTACCCGAACCGAACACTTCGTTCAAGCGGCCTTCTTTATGCGCCTTGACGATCTCGTCGGTGGAGATACGTCTTTCTTCTACCTTGTAGCCGTCCTTTTGGAGCACTTCGATAACGCTGCGTCTGGTAACGCCGTGAAGGATGGAACCGACGAGCGCAGGGGTGATGACAACGCCGTCAATGACGAAGAAGATATTCATAGCGCCCACTTCTTCGACGTATTTATGTTCCTTTCCGTCGAGCCACAGCACCTGATCGTAGCCTTTTTTGTTGGCCATTTCTCCGGCAAAGAGGCTGGCGGCATAGTTACCCATGCACTTGCATTCTCCGGTTCCGCCCAGGGGAGCGCGGACCATCTCTTCCTCGACGAGAATCTTGGTGGGTTGAAGTCCGTGCGCATAGTAGCTGCCGACGGGCGACAGGATGATAAAGAAGATATAGTTATGGGCGGCATGTACGCCGAGCGCCTTGTCGTTGGCGATCATAAAAGGACGGATATAAAGAGCCGTGCCGGGAGCGGTCGGGATCCAATCCTGATCGATAACGAGGAGCTGTTTCAGTCCGTCCATGACAAGCTCGATGTCGACGTTGGGCATGCAGAGACGATCGGCGGACTTGTTCAGACGTCTGAGGTTATCGTAGGCGCGGAACATAGTGATCTTTCCTTCCGGGGTCTTGTAGGCCTTCATTCCTTCGAAGATGCCCTGTCCATAGTGGAGCACGTTGGTGCAGGGATCCATAGGAACGGGTTCGTAGGGACGGATC
This sequence comes from uncultured Eubacteriales bacterium, assembly GCA_902766325.1. Taxonomy (GTDB): domain Bacteria; phylum Bacillota; class Clostridia; order Christensenellales; family DTU072; genus CAG-1782. The sequence continues at coordinate 3,598 of CACXDF010000212.1, forward strand.
TCGGGTTCGTTCCACTTCCCGTCCGAATAGGTCATCGTCAACATGTGATCGGTAAAGTACTTACCGAAGCCCAGCTTGCTGAAGTCGGGTTTGACCTTTTTGTTTTTCGTAAGCGTAATTTTCATATTTACCTCCCAACTGTTTTTTATTATTGCAGTTTTTATTATTTTATCTTTGCGTTTCGTACGGCAAGAAGCATTCTTCTTTTTTCCGACTTACGATCTTACCGCTGAAGAGTTGTTTTTCCTTTTCCAACCACTCGTCTTCTTTTTCGGACGGATAGTAAAAGGTCAGTCGCACGCTTTGCGTATACTCGGGCGGAAGCACGACCGCGCCGAAAGCCTCGGCCAAGCGTTGAACGGTCTGATAGCCGCCGTAATCGGTCTCTATCTCCCGAACGATACTCTTTGCTTTTTCGATCAATTTCGCGTTTTCGAGCGCTTCTTTGACCGCTTGAGAATAGGCCGTGGCCAGGCCGCCCGTTCCCAATTTGATCCCGCCGAAGTAGCGCGTTACCACGCATGCGACGTCGGTGACTTCTTTCTTTTTCAGTATCTCCGTCATCGGCACCCCGGCAGTCCCCTGCGGTTCGCCGTTGTCCGAAAACTTTTGTCTGCCGTCGCGAGTAAGGAAAGCGTAACAGTTGTGCCTTGCGTCCGGATAGTCCGAGGCAACTTTTTTGACGTAAGAAAGCCCCTCGTCGTAATCTTCAATGCCTTTTAAATGACAGATGAAGACGGATTTTTTTATTTCTATCGTCGCTTGCGACTCCCCTTGTACGGTCAGGATACGCATTATGCGGGTTGAACGCGAAGGTGGACTTTTTTGCCCTTATGCAAAATGAATCCGTTGGCAACGTCGCTATCGGATATCTCGTAGCCGTAAGCGGTAACGGTCTCATCCCCGATCTTGACGCCGCCGCCGTCGATAAGACGCTTGGCCTCGCCCTTGCTCTTAGCGACTCCTACCGCGACGAGCAGGTCGACGATATTTTTATTTGCGGCAAGGTCTACGACGGCCGTGGGCATTTGGTCGGAGTTACCGCCGAAAGCGCCCCTCGCCTGTTCGAGAGCCTTTTTCGCTTCTTCCTCGCCGTGGACGATCTTGGTAACTTCGTACGCAAGACGCTCTTTCGCGGCGTTCATGCGTTCGTCCTTATATTGCGTCAGTTCGTTGATCTCGTCCATTTCCATAAAGGTCAAGAAGCGCATACACTTATTGACGTCCGCGTCGTCGACGTTACGGAAATACTGGAAGAACTCGTACGGGGCGGTCTTGTTGGCGTCCAGCCATACCGCGCCTTTCTGGGTCTTACCCATTTTCTTGCCCTCACTGGTCGTAAGGAGCTCGAAGGTCATAGCGAAGGCGCTCTTTCCTTCTTTTCTACGGATCAGATCGGCGCCCGCAAGGATATTGGACCACTGGTCGTCGCCGCCGCATTCAAGTAAGCACCCGTACTTTCTGCAAAGAACGAGAAAGTCGTAGCTTTGCATGAGCATATAGTTGAATTCCAAGAAAGAGAGACCTCTTTCCAGACGTTGCTTAAAGCATTCGGCGGTAAGCATTCTGTTGACCGAAAAATGCGCGCCGACTTCGCGTAAAAAGTCGATATAATTAAGGTTAAGGAGCCAATCGGCATTATTGACCATCACCGCGGCGTTTTCGCCCTCGAAGCTGAAGAACTTACTCATCTGCTTCTTAAAGCACTCGCAGTTATGCGCGATCTGCTCTTTGGTCATCATACTGCGCATATCCGTTCTGCCGGAAGGGTCGCCTACCATAGCGGTACCGCCGCCGATCAAAACAATGGGCTTATGCCCCGCCTTTTGCATATGGCTCATCGCCATAAGCGCCAAAAAGTGTCCGACGTGTAAGCTGTCCGCCGTGGGATCGAAGCCGATATAAAACGGAACGGACTCCTTCCCCAATAATTCGTAGAGGTCGTCTTCATAGACGGTCTGCTTAATAAAGCCCCTCTCTCTGAGAATATCCAT
>CACXDF010000213.1 GCA_902766325.1 uncultured Eubacteriales bacterium
ACGAATTTTCTTCTCAGTCCGAGCGTGGCGATCTCTTTATCGGCGAAGTCGTACATAGCTTGCGGACCGCACATGAAGATGGAGTAGGGCTCGCCTTCGGGAGCGTACTTTTTGATGAGCTCGGCGGTAATAAAACCGTGTTCGCAACCTTCCGCTTCTTCGTTACTGAGGACGTTGACAAGACGAAACTTATCGCATTTTTTCTCGATATCGGAGAACTCTTTCAAAAACAGTACGTCCGCTTTGGTACGACTGCCGTACAGGAGGGTCAGTTCCGCGTCTTCGTCGCCGTCGGCGATGGCCTTAGCGAGCGAGAAGAAAGGAGTGATACCGCTGCCGCCGGCAAGACCGATGATCTTTTTGGCGTCGCGGAGCGGTTCGTAAGTGAAGTCTCCGAGCGGGGCGGAGGCGACTACTTCGGTACCGACGCACCAGTTATCGAGAATGTAGTTTGTGGCGAGACCGCCGTCGACGCGCTTGATAGTGAGCGTGTACTTTCCTTCCAACGACTCCTTGGGAGAGGAAGAAAGAGAGTAGGGACGCGTAACGGTCGCCTGGCCGATCTTCAGCGTTAACGAAAGGTATTGACCGGCCGCAAAGTAGGCGAGGGAAGTCGTACCTTTGGACGCGTCGGGCACGAAAACGAACGTTTTGACGTCGGCGCTGTGTTCGATGATCTTATCTACTTTTAAGAACTGCCGTTTCGGATGAAGCGCCGCGGCGAGTTGATTGGGCTTATAAGAACCGAGCGGGGGCAAAGGTTTTGCTTCCGCGCTTTCTATTTTTTGTTTACGGATCCCGTCCATTTTCAGGAATTTGATGGGATTGATGGTACGAAGATTGGGCTTGGACATTAGTTATTCCCTCCTTCTTTGATTTTTTTTGCGACTCTTGCGCCGGCGGAACAGCCCGTCAGATAAGCGCAACTGAAGCCGTCGCCCATAACGCCGTGTCCGCCGCAGAAGGTAAGTCCCGGGATGGTATATTCGCGCGCTTCGCATTGGGTACGCATGACGACGTTATCCCAGTCGGAAGACTTATAGCCGTAGATGGTGCCTTCCGGCGTGCCGAGATACCGCGCGAAGGTAACGGGCGTCGCGACGGAGATCTCTTCAATGTGGGACTGAATGTCCAGTCCCATCAGCTTTTCGTAATCTTCGATATACTTTTTCGCAAGGTCGTTCTTGTACTTCTTGTAGTTTTCGGGCGTCAGATCCTTCGGTACGTCGCTGCCGAAAATAGGCATAGTAAAGAACATCGTGCAGGTACCTTCGGGAGAACTGTCCGGAATGACCATGTTCAGACAGTTGACGATATAAAGGCTGCCTTCCGCGCGTTTATCCCATTGCTTACGGGAGTCGGCTTCGCTCATGACGAATACGGTGTAGTCTTTGATACCCAGTTCTTCCGCTGTGCAATCGAGACCGAGATAGATGGTGGCGACCGAAATGCCGAATTCTCGCGCGTTGGCCAGTTTCAGGTCGGTTTGCGGAACGGCTTTCGGGTCGGACATATTGAAGACGTTATGCGGGATTACGTTACTGATCACTTCTTTCGCGTAGTACTTCTTATCGCCGACGGCAACGCCGATAACGCGCTTTGTTTCGTCGTATAAAAATTCGGTCACTTCGCTGTTATAGAAGATATCGCCGCCGTGGTCGAGGATGACTTTGCAGAGAGAAAGCGAAAGCTCGTGCGATCTGCGATAGGGCATAGCCGCGCCTTCTTTGATGTAGCCGGTGATCATAGACAGATAGTGCATACAGTTGAGTTCGTCGCACGGTACGCCCAGGTATCCCCAGTAGGTCTCCAGGATACGGCGCGCCTTTTCCGGAATGCCGAGAGCGATCATGACTTCGTTGACGGAGCTGGATGCGGTACGAAGGAAATCACCGTATTTGGCTGCCATAACCAGCTTGTTCGGGTTCCCTTTCTTCTGTTCTACGTAAGCGAGCGCTTTATTGTTCTTTTCTGCCAGCATCAAAAACGCATAAACGGATTCTCTGCAACCCGGCACCGCCGCTTCCATTGAGTCGCAAAAGCCTTCGATACTGCCGGACAGCGTTACGTCGTAGCCGTTTTCGCCTTTAACGATAGCGCGGTAGGGATTATATTCGTATCTCCAGTCGATATCGGCGCCTAAATCGTCGAGCGCTTTATAGACTTTACCCGGGGTGTCCTTAGTGCCTACGCTGCATAGTTCGTGCAAAGACGGTTCGAACTCGAAACGTCCGCGGGAAAAGCTCGTCGCGCATCCGCCGGGCAGATTATGCTTTTCGAGCAGTAGTGTTTTCAGACCGCTTTTCGCCGTTGTGGCCGCCGCGGCCAAACCGCCGTTTCCGGCGCCGACGACGATAACGTCGTACTTATTGTTCATTATGATTCCTCCTTAAATAGGTATAAAATAATTTTAGCATATCTTTATTGCGTTTGCAACAGGCATTTTGATCGAAAAAGGGCTTTTCCGACGGCATGGCTTTTCGGTTTCCGTCTTGACGAGTCCGCGCTTTTTTGGTAAAGTATAAATATACGTACAACGGTTAATATAAGGAGCGATCGTTATGGAAAAAAAGTGTACCCCTTTGAGTGCGAGAGTATGGGTCAGCGCCGTGTTGTTCGGCTTCGTCGGACAGATCGCATGGGTGGTGGAAAATATGTATTTCGCCACGCTTGCGCAGGACATTTTCGCCAATTCCGGGCGTTCCGATCTGTCGTACGTCGTCACAACACTAATGGTTATTTTTTCGGCTGTCTTCGCCACGGCGACCACTATCGTTGCGGGAGGAATATGCGATCGGGTCGGCAAAAGAAAGCCTTTCGTCGCGTACGGCTATATCGTTTGGGGACTGACCATCATGATCTTTGCGTTCCTGCCTATGAAGGCGGAAGGGAAAACGATCGGACTGATCGCTTTTCTTCTGATCGCTTTCGATTGCCTTATGACGGTAGCCGGATCGACCGCCAACGACGCCGCCTTCAATACCTGGGTAGCCGACGTGACCGATCCGACCAATCGCGGCAAAGTCAATTCAGTTCTGTCCGTTCTGCCCGTTTTCGCCACCATCGTCATTTTTATCGGCCTCGGGTCGCTGTATAGTTCCGAAAAGGAGAGCAACTGGCTCTTTTTCGTTGTTCTCGGAGCCATCCCCATCGTCAGCGGCGTGCTCGCGATCTTTTTGATGAAAGACAGCAAAGATATCGTCAAAAATTCCAATCCGGACTATATAAAAGAGATTTTTTACGGGTTTAAAAAAGAAGCCGTCGTCGGAAACAAAATGATGTACGTCTGTTTGACGGCGTTGTGCGTTCTCGGTATTGCCCAACAGACGTTCTTTTCGTACCTTATCAACTACGTTCAAAATACTCTCGGCGTAAAAGACTTTTTTATTCCGCTCGCCGTTATCGTATTTGGTTCCGCCGTTATTACGGGCGCTTGCGGCGCGTTTTATGACAAACTCGGCAGAAAGCATTTTTACTTTCCGCTCCTTTTATGCGTGATCGTAGGCACGCTCCTTTTATATCTTGTCAAGTTTACCGGAGCGAACCTCGTTATTCTGTACGTGTTCGCCACCCTTATGATGGGCGGGATATTGTCTTTGTCCGGCGCGCTCGTTTCTACCTTTCAGGACTATATTCCCAAAGGATACGAGGGTCGTTATCAGGGAGTCAGGATGTGTTTTACCGTTATGATCCCCATGATCATCGGGCCACTTGTTTCTATGTGTATCGGTCTTAACGCTATGGGAGAGGGCGGCGCCGATTTCGCGCCCCCGTTCGAGATTTTTCTTGCGGCGACCGTTATCGCGACGTTGACGGCGATCCCGCTTTGGTTCGTCCGGAAAGACGCCGATTCGTTGAGAAATCGTTTGCAAAGGACAGAGTAATTTATATATAATTAAGGTTGTTAACTTATTATAGAAGCAAGATGCTTCGATCCGAAGCAAAAACACTATCTGAAAAGTGAGGTGCGAAATTATGAACATTCTTTTGGTTGAAGACGAAAAAACGCTGTCCGACGCGCTCGTACACATTTTGAAAAAAGAAAAATACACGGTAGACGCCGCCTATGACGGAGAACAGGGCCTCGAAATGGGACTTACCGGCCGTTACGACGTTATTCTTCTCGATATCATGATGCCGAAAATGAACGGTTATGCCGTGCTTGAGAATCTGCGGAAAGAGGGCGTCTCCACACCCGTTCTTATTCTGACCGCCCGGAATCTGACCAGCGAAAAAGTCAAAGGTCTCGATATGGGCGCCGACGACTACCTTGCAAAGCCTTTCTCCACGAGCGAACTTCTTGCCCGTATCCGCGCGTTGCTGCGCAGAAAGACGGACGTCATCAACACCAACGAATTGACTTTCGGCGATATCACGCTGAACCTATCCAATTTCGAGTTGTCTTGCGGAAGCAAAAAAGTAAACGTCTCACTCAAAGAAAGCGAGATACTTCGTTACTTCCTGACTCGTCCCAATTTTGTGGTGACCAAGGACGAACTCATCATTAAATTATGGGGATACGACTCCGACGTGGAATACAATAATATCGAAGTATATATATCTTTTCTCCGTAAAAAGCTGTCTTTTATCGGCGCGAAAACAGGTATATCCACCGTCCGCGGCGTAGGGTATAAACTGGAGGCTTAATGTTTAAAAAGATCCTCCTTCGGTCTATTCTCAATCAGACTGTTCTATTGATCGTCTTATTGTCGCTCATTTTTACCATCGTGGGCGTATACGACTATCAACAAATGAAGGAGACTTTGAAAAAGAATCTGGATAGAGCCGAGACGATCCAGTTTTACGAATACTTTCCGGAAGAGGGCAAAAAGAGTCCTGTCCGCTTTGAAAAGAAGATAGCCGCCATATACGTATGGAAGAACTCTTTGAATATAATGATCTCCAATCCCGATTTCTGCCCGGAAGAGATCAAAGAAGATATCGTATCGACCGCGGCGGCGAGCGGAGAAGGACAGATAGCAAAGGATGGTTATTATATCGCGTACAGGAAGACCCCTACCGAAAAGGGGACGATGATCTACGTATTTGATTTTACCGAAGAGTACTTTGCGTATCGAAACAGCGTTATTCTGATCGTCATGCTCGCCTTGATGGTCTCTACGCTCGTTATCTTTTTCAGTATTTATTTTACGAAAAGAAACATGGCGCCGATGCGTATGGCTTTCGAGAAGCAAAAAGAACTGATTGCCAACGCCTCGCACGAACTGAAAACTCCTCTTACCATCATCAGCACGCAGACCTCCATCGTCAGTACCTTTGACGAACTGTCCGAAGAGCACAGAAAGTGGGTGGAGGGAATAGACGAACAGGTAGTAAGGATGCGTACGCTCGTCAACGAAATGTTGGAGCTGGCGCGTTTCGAGGCCGTTCGTAACGAAGACAATTTTTGCATTTTCAATATGAGGGAACTGGTCGACAAAGTAGTCCTGGGCATCGAGGCGCTCGCATTCGAGGCGGGTGTGGAATGCAAGACGAACGCCGTCGATCGCGCGATGGTCTGCGCCGATCCGCAGGGTATGGAAAAAGTAATCTATACTTTGCTGGAAAACGCCGTCAAGTACACCCCGCGCGGAGAGCATATTTTTATCCGTCTGTACGTAGAAGCGAACAAGGTGCTTTTCATCGTTCGTAATACGGGCGTTGCGCTCGCTGAAGACGAGATCCCGTTTTTGTTCGACCGCTTTTATCGCGGCGACAAATCCCATCCTTCCACAAATAATTTCGGTTTGGGTCTTGCCATTGCCGAAACCATCGTCGACGCGAACAAAGGCAAGATCGGCTGTAACAGCGTTGATAACGGCAAACAGAAATATACCGAATTTATTGTCAATTTGAAACAAGTATCCGATAAGCAAATTGCCAAAAAGGAAAGAAAAGATGCAAAAAAGAATAAAAAATGTTGTCGGTAAAGCGATTCTTTCCGCTTTCGTTTTTTTGCTTGCTTTATCTTGTCTTGTGTCCTGCCATAAAAAGCCGGAACAAACGGAAAAGCAAGCAACTTATCTTTTTTTGGGCGACTCCATTGCGGAAGCGCTTCTCGGTCCCGAACCTATTTCTGAACGTGACAGTTACGGATATTATTCTATCGTCGGTCAAGTCAACGGCGCAAGGTATATCAATCGCGCCATTTCCGGTTTGACCACTATCGGCTTCAAAAACTCTCTGACGCGTAAAGGTTATTTTGAAGAAGACGACGGCTTTTATCGAGAGTATTGGATCAAAGAAGCCGACGTCATTTTTATTTCTATGCTCGGTAACGATCTTCTCAGCCAATATATGGTCGACTATGCGATCGAAACGGGCGAACAGTCCACCGCCGCCGGAAAAGAAGTCGTTTCCGCCTCTTTTACCGAACGCATGACCGATCGCTGCATCCCCAACGTCAACGTCGCTATGGACGCTATTTACGCGATCAATCCGGACGTTACCGTCATTTGGCAAACGCTCTATAATCCTTTTACGAACAATACCGTTTTGCTCGATGAAAAAGACTGGGCGCGGTACAACGAAGGCGTGGCCGACGGGAGGATCGACGGCAAGTATACTTTCCGGGATCTTGCCGATATCTTAGTCCGCGCCGTTAACGGCATCGTTTACGATTGGAAAGAGGCGCACCCGGATAAGAAGTTTTTTGTGTCCGACGTGAAGAGCGCGTTCGACGCCGTGTTCGAGGAAGATCAAGCCGCCGGCGAAAAATTGATTTTCAGCGACTGGATCCACCCGTCCGTTCAGGGGCACGCTTTGATCGCCGCCACTTTGGAAGACACCCTTTGTTCTCTCGGTCTTTCCGATAAGGCTAAAGCAGCGGAAAGGTATAAGCAACTCGTTCTGGATCGTACGGACAGGCTCTATCCCGATCTGCCCGCGGCAAAGTCCGCCGTATCGGCCGCAAGCGGTTTTTCCGCCGTTACTTCCGCGTACTTTACTTCGACCGCAAACGTTACGCCCACGTTAACGCGCAACGTGACGAAGTACGACGACGGGTTTTTGGAAGAGGAGAAATTTTATTATCTTTCTTCGCTGAACTTATCCGGGGTGGAACTTGCCAATATTAAACCGAGACAATTCGTGGAGGAAAATGAGATAGAAAAGGATGAATTCGTCGAAGGCCTGCTTGCATTGACCGACACTATGTTCCCCGACGGGATCAACGTGTTGAATCCGTTCGGATCTTACCTGTTTTTTTACGAAGACGGCACGTTCGAATTGTCGCTCACGCTGGATCGGAAAATCATCGGACTTGCGAATTCTTTGCTCCTAATCAATGACGTAAAAGATTTCGTTTCCGACTTTGACGTCGTTGATTTTTATAAAAACGAACCTTTCTGCGATTACAACACAACGTACGATATGTATTTTTCTCGTTTGTTCCCGGGCTTCGATATCACCGATCTGAAAAAGTCGATCGGACTTTTGTCTTCGGTCGGATGCACCTTATCCGGGGTGGATGTCGAAAGCGACGAATTCAAAACCTTTGCCGAGGCGCTGAAAACGACGGGAAAACTACCGGAGGACTTTGCTCTTCCGGAACAATTCGGGATTAAACTGAACGGCTACTATACCGTAAAGACGTTGGGAGAGGGGGAGGACGCCCGTCAGGTCGTCTATCTGAACCTCGTCCGCACCGGAAAGGACACCGTACCCATGTTCTGCGCGCTGTTGGGCGAAACGGACAAGGCCGATACTCTTTTGATGAAAATAGAATTCACTTCGATCAGAATCTTATTTGAATCTAAAAAAAATTAAATTAGCTATTGACATCACCTTACGGGTGTGTGATAATATAAGTAACTGGAATGTGCGTGGCGGTAAGTTCATTTTTTAACCGCAAACATTTTATAAGGGATGTCGTATAGTCCATTGATGTCCGATGTCAGGCCCCCCGGAGGCGCAAGCCTTTCGGCCAGGGGAAGGCAGATAGACAAGGCAGACAACCCACCTGCTCACGTAGCGGGTTCTAAAACTCTTGCCAAGACGGCATTTCGGTGTTTTGAAATCTGATCCGCCGGTTTATCCGGCGGATTTTTCTTTTTTTTCGAGAAATATCGAACAACTATGTAAAAATCGTATTGTAAAAGAAATGTGGCTGTGTTACAATAATAATATGAGTGGGAACAGTATCTTTAACGCAACTATTTGTATTATGGGAGAGTTTATTCTCCTGATACATATCGTCAATTTGCTTCTCAAAAAAAAGAAACGAAAGGACGAAAACAATCTTCTTGACTTTTTTGCCTTTACTGCCGTTCACTTTGCGACTTATCTGACTTTTACTCTCGTCAAGATGATTTATACGAGTAACGCCTATATCATCTCTTTTTATACGACGTTTTATATTATGAACAATATAGAGGTGTTCTTATTGTTCCGTTATATGTGCGTATACGTTAAACTGATGCCCGGCACGAAAAAAATACTGTCGATCATAAATCTGACTATTTTTATCGCATACGTTTTGTCGGACGTCGCCAATATTTTTACCGGGATCTATTTTACCGCGCAAAACGGCGCGTATCTTCGCAGTAAGACCATGATCGTCTCGCAAGGATATCAGTTCATCATGTTCACGATCGTCTTTTTTGTGACCGTGTTCAATAAAAAGCTGAACCTGAGGGAAAAGGCGGCTTTCGCGTTGTACTGCTTGTTACCTCTCGTTGCCATCATCATACAAAACATTTTTAAAGGCTACGCTATCGCGTACGCGTCCATTATTATATCGATAGAGATACTGTTCTTGTTCCTGAACATACAAAAGAACATCGACCTTGCCAACGAAGAAGAAAAGAACAAGCAAGCGCAGATCAAGATCATGCTGTCTCAGATCCAGCCGCATTTTGTTTATAACTCTCTGTCGGCGATTTCCACCCTTATCCCCATCGATCCGGATAGAGCGCAAAAATCACTCGATGATTTTACTTATTATCTGCGCCGAAACCTGTCGTCATTGACGGCAACGCGTCTGATCCCGTTCGAGGACGAGCTCAAACATATAGAGTCTTACGCCGCGTTGGAAAAATTACGCTTTAACGAGCGCGTCAACGTCGTTTACGATATTGAAACGAAAAACTTTTTCGTTCCGCCGCTCAGTATTCAGCCCATCGTGGAAAACGCTATCAAACACGGCATTCTCAAAAAAATCGAAGGCGGCACGGTGACGCTTAAAACGCGCGAAAGCTCCGACGCTTACGTCGTGGAGGTCGTAGACGACGGCGTCGGATTTCGTATGGAAGACGTCAACCTCGACGAAAATAAGCACTTCGGGATCAATAATATAAAATATCGTATCGAAAAAACAGGCGGTGGCGAAATGACGATTTGGAGCGAACCGGGTAAGGGTACTCGCGTCAAAGTCGTTTTTTATAAGGAGCGAGTATGAAAGCGCTTTTGGTCGACGATGAAGAGCTGCAATTGTTGCGTTTAGAAAACGCCGTAAAAAAAGTCTTGCCGGAGGGTAGCGAAATTCTGCGCTACACGAATCCTGTCGAAGCGTTCAAGGAAAACACGGACAATAAGATCGACGTTGCTTTTTTGGATATAGAAATGCCGCAACTGAACGGCGTACAGCTTGCAAAAAAATTAAAAACCGTCAATCCGCAAGTCAATATCATCTTTGTTACCGCATACGATCACTATGCGTTAGACGCCTATAAGATGCACGCTTCGGGATATCTGACGAAGCCTGTAAGCGAAAGTAAAATTCGGGAAGAAATGGATACTCTTCGTTATCCCGTCGAAATAAGACCGACCAAGACGTTGCAGGTCAAGTGTTTCGGCAATTTTGAAGTCTTGGCAAGCGGCGTCCCGCTTAAGTTTCAACGAAGTAAGTCTAAAGAACTATTCGCTTATCTCGTCGATCGGGAAGGCGCGGCCATCAATATCAACGAACTGAACGCCGTGCTGTGGGAAGAAGACCACAAGTCGTATTGCAGAAACCTGATCGCCGATATCCAGGCTACGCTGCGGAACGTAAATGCGGACGACGTTTTCATCAAGCGTCGTAACGAGTGTTTTATCGACCCGGAAAAAATAGATTGCGACGCCTACGCCTATAAAAAGAATGATCCGGACGCCGTCAGAGCCTATCGCGGAGAATACATGATACAGTATCCGTGGGCGGTATTCGACAGCGAAAAATGGGGGTAGAAAACGGATATCGGGATCGGGAAAGGTGAAAATACGGTATAGCGGCGCAATACGCGTCGCTTTTTTTAATTGGTCAATATTTTTTTTTCTTTTTTTATTGTGGCACTTCTGTTGCACTACGTTTGTTATACTGCTTATGTTGATAAGAGGAGAAAACTCTGGTAAAAAAAGGAGAAAAAAGATTATGGTACAAATGAATCGAAAAACAAACGTTATCGCATTGGCGATCGTGCTCTGCCTTGTGTTTGCGTTCGGCGCAGCGACAGCGATCTTTGCCATACCTGCGACCGAAACGGCGTATGCGCTGGATAACGTTGCCCAGTTTCACTTCTATGGCATATCGGGCACCGGGTCAAAAACCGATGGTGGTATCACGTTCAATTATTCGGGTAGCTACTATATCCCCGGCGGCACATCTTGTATTGTTCTCGA
>CACXDF010000214.1 GCA_902766325.1 uncultured Eubacteriales bacterium
AAAGTGTGTACGGCGATCTCGTGACCTTCGTAGATATCGTGCACCTCGCGGGCAAGCGGCTTACAATGAGCGACGGTAACGTCGTCCCGTATCAGCGATCCTGCTTTACCGAAAAAACCGGAATTAAGGTTGAACGTACACTTTAAGCCGTACTTATTCAGTATCTCGATCAAGCGTTTATCTTGCAAAACACCGTCGTCGTAACTGAAAGTGACCGCTTTCATTTTGCCGTCGAACATCACTAAACCTCCATGATCATATAGTTATTAGCCGACGTATCGGTCATAGACGGAACGGTGACGTAGCGTACGCCCCCGATCTCGTGATCGTCTCCGTCGTGAAAGTGCCCGGAAAAAGCATATTTTACTTTGCCGGATTTTTTAAGTAAACGCCTGAGTTGCGCGCACTTCTTGATGCGATAATCCTTAGGCAAAAACTTATCCAGGTTTTGATGGGTAAAGAGAACACAAGGATTATCGGACTCGACAAGGTTCTTTTTCAAAAAGTCGATCTGTTCGGGCGGTAGCATCGTTTCCGTCCATACCATACCCTCTTCGTCGTATCTCTTGCCGCTGTAACGATAGCACGCGTCCAAAAACAGTAGTCTCCTGTCGCATACGTCTACGAAAAAAGGATAGGCGGGCATCCCGGTCGTTTTACAGAACTCATCGCCGATCATGACTTCATAGTCGTGATTGCCCGGGATAAAGTAACACGGAAAAGGATACTCTTTGACAATAGCAAGGATCTCTTGCCAACAGGATAATTCTTCTTCGTGCGTTTCCGCTTTGTCAACGATATCTCCGAGGCATACGGCTACGTCGATCTTTTCTTTACGAAAAGCCTCCATCGCTTCTTTCAGACGAACGGGCGCAAGCGCGGTAAATTTTCTGTTTTCTTCCGGATCTTTTTTGTAATGCAAATCGGTAAAAAGTCCTATTTTCATTATACCCTCCTAAAAAAAACAAGAGGCTGCCGCAAAGCGAGACAGCCTCTTCGTTTTACTTTTATCTTAGAGATTATATCCCAAGTCGAAAGCCGTGAAGTTGGCCGGGATGACCTTGGGCTTTTTGGCGAACTTCTTCTCAATGACCGCCTTCATGATCTCGGGCGTAAACACGCCGGAAAGCTTTGTGTAAGCGCCGAGAACGACGATATTGGCCGTACGGGAGTTACCTGCTTCCACCGCGAGGCGGTTGGCGTCAACGTAGAGGACTTTTACGTCGGTACGCTTGACCTTATCTTCGATAAGCGAACTGTTGACGATAATGGTGCCGCCCGGTTTGACCGTGTTCTCGAATTTGTAAAGAGAAGGCTTATTCATAGCGATGAGCATATCCGGATGCGCGATGATCGGGCTTGCTACCGGCTTATCGCTGACAACGACGGAACAATTACTGGTGCCGCCGCGCATTTCAGGTCCGTAGGACGGAAGGAAGGTGACTTCTTTGCCGTCGTGAATGGACGCAAAAGCGATGAACATACCGAGGGACTGAACGCCCTGGCCGCCGAAACCTGCGATGATGATCTTATTTTCCATTAGTCCTTTACCTCCGTATCTTTATACACTCCGAGGGGATAGAAGGCCTGCATTTCGTTCTTAACGAACTGGATAGCCTGTTCGGGAGCCATACCCCAGTTGGTGGGGCAGGAAGACAGAACTTCGATAAACGTGAAGCCCTTGTTCTCCTTTTGATAAGTAAAGGCCTTCTTGATCGCTTTCTTGGCAGCGCGTACGTGCGCGGCGTCGAAGAGAGCGACGCGTTCGATATAAGCGGGACCGGTAAGAGTGGCGAGCATTTCGCACATTTTGACCGGGTTACCGTTCTTTTCGGGATCTCTGCCGTAGATACAGGTGGTAGCCTTTTCTCCGATCAACGTGGTGGGTGCCATTTGTCCGCCCGTCATACCGTAAATGGTGTTGTTGATGAAGATCACGGTGATCTTTTCTCCGCGCATCGCCGCATGAACGATCTCAGCCATACCGATGGACGCGAGGTCGCCGTCGCCCTGATAAGCAAAAACCAGGTTTTCCGGCGCAACGCGCTTGATACCGGTGGCGACTGCCGGAGCACGACCGTGAGAGGCCTCCTGCATATCGCAGTTAAAATAGTTATACGCGAACACGGCGCACCCGACGGGGGCTACGCCTACGCATTTTCCTTCCGCGCCCAATTCTTCCAGGCATTCGGCCACCAATCTGTGGGCGATACCATGCGTACATCCGGGACAATAGTGGAAAGGAGTATCCGTCAGCATTTTTGTTTTTTGAAATACGACTGCCATCTTACGCCTCCTTGGTAATAAAATCAACGATGTCTTCCGGAGTCATGACGTTGCCGCCGTTGCGTCCGAAAAACTCTACCGGCTTGAGCATATGCGTAGCCAGTTTTACGTCTTCGATCATCTGACCGGAACTGAGTTCCATACAAACGAACTTCTTTACGCTGTCCTTTTGCGCGGTCTTCAGGAAGGCGTCGGAGGGGAAAGGATACAGGGTGATAGGACGTAAAAGTCCGGCCTTGATGCCTTTTTCACGCAACATATGCACCGCGCTCTTACCGATACGGGCCACCGTGCCGTAGGCGGTGAGGACGATCTCGGCGTCGTCGGTCATATATTCTTCGTACAGAGTCTCGTTTTTGGCGATCTCCGCATATTTTTCTTCGAGGTGCTTGATGTGCGCTTCGAGCTTATCCGGTTCGATAAGCAAAGAGTTGACGATACGTCTGTTCTTGCCTACCCCGGTGCCGTCGGTCGCCCAAGCCTTCTTTTCGAGCTTGCTGACGTCCTTCATCGGAGGAAGTTCTACCGGTTCCATGATCTGACCGAGCATACCGTCGCCGAGCATCATGACGGGGATACGATATTTTTCGGCAAGGTCGAACGCGTTATACATAAGATCGACGCATTCCTGCACGCCCTGGGGTCCGAAAACGATCATATGATAGTCGCCGTGACCGCCGCCCTTGGTCGCCTGGAAGTAGTCGCCCTGAGCCGGTTGGATACCGCCGAGTCCCGGGCCGCCGCGTACCATATTGACGAGTACGCAAGGGATCTCCGCGCAGCAGATATAACTGATACCTTCTTGCATAAGAGAGATACCGGGGCTGGACGAGGAAGTCATAGCGCGCGCACCTGCGCCGCAAGCGCCGTAGATCATGTTGATCGACGCCACTTCGCTCTCAGCCTGAACGAAAGTCCCGCCCACCTCGAAAAGTCTCCAGCTCATATACTCGGGGATCTCGTTTTGGGGGGTAATGGGATAACCGAAAAACGCTCTGCAACCGCCGCGGATAGCCGCTTCGGCGATCGCTTCGTTACCTTTCATAAGTTCTTTCATGAAACAACCTCCTTATCTCTCGACCGTGATAACGCAATCGGGGCACATGACCGCGCAACTTGCGCAACCGACGCAGGCAGCCTGATCGGTGATCTCTGCGATGAAATAACCGTTCTTGTTGCTGACAGAGGAGATTTGCAACAACTTTTTCGGACAAGAGAGCACGCATAAGCCGCATCCCTTGCACGCTTCGCCGTTAAATGTTATTTTTGCCATAACAAAAACTCCTTCGTAAATAATTTTATAAATATCATTATAACCTTTTGAGAAAAGGATGTAAAGCGTTTTATTTCATACGTAACGCCGTTTTTTTCAGCAATGAAAAGAATTCGGGAAAAAACAAAACGCAAACGGCTTTTTCGCATAATCGCCTTCGCTTTTTACATACTGGAAGTACAAGGAGATAATAAAAAAATGATCGGATCTATCGTACTCACCGTACTCGGTATTATGATCCTGCTCGGGATCGGACACAACGCCGTAAAAGATTTCGGCGTGCCTTCGTTGGTTCTTATTCTTTTGATCGCCGCCGTCGTCGGACTGAATTTTATTCCGCCTTTTACCTTCGGCGAAGTGACGTTCAGCGCAGGCACTCTGCTATTGCCCCTCGTCGCCCTCTTCTTTTTGGTTTTTAAAGGAACTTTGAAAAACCGTTTGATCTGCTTTCTGATAACACTCGGTCTGGCCGCCGCTTTATACGGCGCAGTGCGTCTTGCCGCGCGCTTCGGCGCGGAAGAATGGTCGTACGTTAATTTATATTACGGCCTGATCGCGGGCGCTCTTTCTTTTGCTTTTACCCGAAACACAAAGTACGGTTTTATCGCCGGCGTCCTTTCCGTCGTCGCCGCGTCTCTTCTCGTCAGCAGAAATTTAGACCTGTATTACACGCCCGCCGTTCTTTCCGGGAGCATGGCCGCGGTATTATACGGCAGCGTTTCCGCGCTCATGCCGAAGAGGCCCAGCCGAATCGCGTACCACTTTGAAACGGGAAGGATGCTCGACTGAAAACAGCTAAACGGAGCGCATCTTTTTTACGCCGACGGCTTCTGCCGCAAAGCATATCTTCATACCCGTTTTGTCCGGCATAAAGGATAATTCAACGTTCTTTTTGTCCAGCTCGAAATATCCGTCCAGAATGCAAACAAGATCGTTTTTCAGCATCCGTACCGTCTCGTTCGGGATCCGTAAATTGTCGCTTTTTATCATTTTTCGTAAACGCAGGATATCCGATTCGGCGCCCGTCATCCAAACCACCTCATAAGTTTCAGCCTGAGACCGTTGCCTTTTTCCGTACAGTCGTACGCCTTTTTTTCTTCGCCGTCGAGAAAGGCGGCAAGATGCCTGAAACCATGCGAAGAAGTTTGACCGCCGGACAATCGCACAAGTTCTCCGAGGTTGATCTCGTCATCTTCCGGAATGGTCCCGAAAAGTGGCGCGCCGACGATCTCGGACGCTTGCTTCGGCGAGATGATCTCTTTTTTCGCGACCCAGTCTTCGCGCACCCGATTGACGATCAGACCGATCTTTTTGACGCCGTATCCGTCCAGTACGCGCGCCGTTTTATATCCGTCCCGCAGACAGGTAACGTGCGGAGTGGTGACGATCAAGGCCTCTTGCGCGCAGGATACCGCACGATGAAAGCCCTCTTCAAGCCCCGCCGGGGAGTCGATCAGAACGTACTCGAATTCGCTCTTTATTTTATTGACCGTGTCGGCAAAGAAAGCCGCCGTCAACGCGGAAGTTGAGGCCGTGGCAGGCAAAAGCCAAAGGTTTTCGCCGACGCCGAGAAGACACTCCCGAAGGGTCGCCTTACCGGCGGCGTATTCGGATATATCGTATAATATACCGTCTTCGACGCACAACGCGGCGTCCAGATTATTCAGTCCGATATCTCCTTCTATCAGCAGCGTTTTCTTTTTCCGTTCGGCCATAGCGCGTCCGAGATTCGCGCAACAAGTCGTCTTTCCCACGCCTCCTTTACCGGAGGTGATCACTATTACTCTCGTCATATCCGATAGTATAAAAGCCGTTCTCCATCGGAAAACGGCTTTTTGAGTCGAATTATAACGAATCAATGCTTATACGCTTTTTTCTTCCTTAGCGGCTTTCGATTCCGGCGGAACGGGAATAACGGGTCTGACTATAGTGTATTCCTTTCTTTTTTTCTTCGCTCCGGGATTCTTATTTTTCCGACGCTTTTCTCGTCCGACAAAAACGTCTCCCCTGTTCTTTTCTCCGTCCTCGTAGAACTTATAGTCGCTCTTACCCATGGTGTTCAAACGAATACTGTCCACCGCTTCTATTTCGCGCGGAACGGCATACGGCAGGATGTTATCGCGAACGACGTCTTTTATCTTACTTTTCAGCCACGGCGAAAGGTGTCCTTTGTCTTTTAAAACAACGAGCAAACGAATAGCAGGTTTACCGTTCTGTAAAATACGCACGGCGCAAGCGTTTTCCACTTCTTTCAAAGTGCAAGCGACCGTCTCCACTTCTTGCGGGAAGATATTGACGCCGCCGATCTTGATAAGACGTTTCAATCTGCCGCGATAGTACAAAAAGTTTTCATCGTCGATATAACCGTAGTCGCCGGTGGGGAACCAGTTTACGCCCTGTTCGTCCTGAACGAAATCGGTCTTTTGATTGAGATATCCGATCATCATAGAAGTACCGGACAAATATAATTCTCCTTCGGTGCCGGGCGGACATACGTTACCGTCCTTATCCATGATCTTGGCTCTCACGGTGGGCATTGGTTGTCCGACGGTACCGTCGGTGCGGTGTTTGATGTTAAGGTGCGTTAAACTTGCGAATTCGCTCAACCCGAAACCTTCGTACAGGCGGGCGTTGCTGCCGCATTCCGTCAAAGTCTTTTCCACCGTCTCGCGTAACTTATCGTCCAGCTTATCGCCGCCGATAAAAAAGGTTTTGATGGACTTCAAATGCGGCCCGACGAAGTCTTTTTGTTTATACATTCTCGCCAGCATACTCGGCACGGCGCAAACCATGGACGAAGGATACTTCTTGATGAGTTCTACGGCCTTTTTGGCGTCGAAAGCAGGCAGAAGAATATTTTTACCCGAAAGCATGGGATAATGCAAACACACGCCCAGTCCGAAACCGTGGAAGAGCGGCAAGAGCATGACGGAAGAGTCGCCTCGTCCGAGATCTACCTGTCGTCCGACCCAAGGGCAGGCTTTTCCGGCCAGTTCGTTCATCGCGTAAGAAGAAAGTACGACCGTTTTCGGCTGTCCGGTCGTTCCGCTGCTGTGCAGATACACGGCAGGATCCTTACCGCCGACAGGCACGTCCAGTTCCACCTTGCGCATAACGGTACGGCGAAAGTCGAC
>CACXDF010000215.1 GCA_902766325.1 uncultured Eubacteriales bacterium
ATAAAGTTCTTAACGATATCGGAACGAAAGAACTCGCCGGAGATAACGCTTCCTGGCAGTACAGAAGTATTTTGGAAAAAGTATATACGCAGGTCAACTTGCCCGGCGCTCCCGCCGCAAGACTTGCCACGCAGATGCTGCTGTATGCTATCGAAATATCCGAAGATATGGCTGGGGGCAGCATTGCTGACGCGAGAAGAGACACGACCAACAGTTCCGCCTTCTCATCCTACTTCAGACACAAGGTCGACGTACCCAATAACATTCCCGAGACGCTTGACGGAGCGAAGGGACTTTGGGATCCGTACGAAGGATTGGGCGACTACGACGTGCTCAGTTATATTCTCGCTTTCGACGATTTTTATACCAAAGGGTATAATAACCTGACCGGCGTTCAACCGTGCGCTCAATTGTATGGTTATTATTATCTGTATAACCAAACCTATTACAACGTAGTTTTAAAAGACAGACCGACTTATACGAAGCAACTTCGTTACGAAAAACTCGATACGTATACCGACGTTGAGTGGCTCGATTACGTTGCTATCCAACGTAAGAACTACGAAGGATCCTATCGTTATAAAGAAGATTTTTATCAGGTTTTCTATAAGATCCACTTCGATTTCCAAGGAAGAAAAGAATCTTTTGAAAAACAAGTTTACGTAATCAGCGACGTCATCAATAATCGTTCTTATACCGGAGAAATGCAAAAAGCCATCGCTAAGGCAAACAACGGTATCAAGGGACAACTCGCCATGAGCGACTGGATGTGGTGCTACGGCGGTAACGATAAAAATATGAAGTCGTACAACAAAGCCAACAGCGGCTATCAGAACGGTAAATTGGGAACCAAAGAGCAAGAATACGAAGGTCAATTCTATTATGAATTCGAAGAATTGAACATCGTTCAGTATTTGTTTGAAAAAATGACCACGACCGAACTTTCCGGCGCGCTGTACTATAACTGCTACGCATACAGCGGCAGTATGATCAGCGAGATGCAAGGCTATTCCAAGCACATCGTTCTGATCAACGACGGCATCAAGACCTACGACGAGTTCACGACCATTCCCGAATCGGCTCGCATTAATGCCGGCGACTATAATACGTATGCGAAGGGCAAGATGAGCGTTCTCAGAACGCAGGCCAAAAATGACTGAACGAACACCGGTGTCGATACCAAAGCGTCCAATGCCGCGTCGCAAGACTGGAAAGGTATGAAAGCCGAGATCGATTCCGCTAAAGAGTACGACTATGGCGCTGTTAAATCCGACGATACGAAGAAAGGAGATTGGCAAGTGAGATGCGAATACCTCGAAGACCGTGTTATCGCCAGAGTTTACAGCTGCTGCGGTCAGCGTATCTCCGACTCCGATCTTTCTAAGTGCGACACGAACCATGCGACCAACAAAGACGGTACCGCGGTCACCAAGGATTACGATACCAATCAAAAGATCTCTAAGTTCGCCAGCGACTACGAGAGCGTCCTGCTTTATATGGCGGCTAAATCTCAGGTCGAATTCCAGAAGCCTTCTAAGGGGTATAAGACTTCCGGAAACGAAGCTACTTACAACGTAGGTTATTACGGAGACATCGTCGATCTTATCGCCGAGACCTCGACGGGCAGCGACGTCCAGAAGATGACTTATAAAGAACTGAAGACCTTCACCATGAAGACGGGCGCCAGCTTCGAGGACGAGATCGCCTCCGAAAGCGGTGAAGACGGCGACTGGTGGAGAACCAACAAGAGCGCCAGCAAAGAGAACGGCTTCGGACCCGAAACCAATTCCGAATTGAAGAACGGATCTCCCCTTAAGTACGTTTACACTTACGAGTTCTCCGGTTGGTTCTTGGACGAGGCTTGCCAATACGAGTTCAATCCGAAAGACGACGTTGACTTCAGTCTCGTTGTGTATGCCGGATACAAATTGATCAAGTCGCAACAATAATTCAGTAAGTTGTAAAGACTGTTTTATCTGCGCGTTCCAATGCGGGACGCGCAGATTTTTTTATCTGCAAATTATTTGCTTTTTGTGCGTCGACCGCCCGCATTTTCGGCGGTATTAAATTATGGATAATTATTAAAATTAGTTATTGCTTTTTTATTATATATGTATTATAATAACACTATAAGTCGAAGTCTGTCCTTCAGACTGCGATAAGGAAGGTATATGGGCATTAACGATATGGATATCAAACTGATCGCCGAACGCATCAAGTGCATTCGTGAAGATCTTGAAATAACGGTTGAAGAGATGGCGTCTTTATGCGAGATGACCCCCGAAAGATATAAAGAATTGGAAAGCGGAAGCGTTGATTTTACGTTCAGTTTTTTGAACAGATGCGCGGTTCGCTTCGGCGTGGATATCTCCGCGCTGATGACGGGGAGCGTCACTTCTTATTTAAAAACGTATGCGATCGAAAGAAAGGGTTGCGGACTCAGGGTGGACAGAAGAAAAGACTTCGAGTATCTTCATCTTGCGAGCCGGTTCAGTAATCACCGCGTCGATCCTCTTTACGTTTGCGTTCCGTACAATAAAGAGGCGCTTGAAAAGCCGGTCGATACCAATACGCACGCCGGTCAGGAGTTCGATTACGTGCTCGAAGGTACGCTTAAGTACGTGATCGGCAATAAAACGGAATATCTTTCCGCCGGAGACAGCATCATACTGGATTCTTCGATCCCGCACGGCATGGTCGCCGCGTCGGAAGGCGGAAGCAAATTTCTTGCGATCGTAATAAAAAACTGAAATACGGGTAAAGGCTATGGGTAAACTACTTAGACATTTAAAACCAATGCTGAAGTATTTCGTCGTAGTTGTGCTGTTGCTCGCTTCGGGGGCCATGGCGGAACTGTTCTTACCGGGACTGATGGCGGACATCATCAACGACGGAATTTATTTGGACTATGAACCGGCCTACGTTCATCTCGAAATGGAAAATCCGTTCGGAGATATCGATATCGAGTTTGACAGTAAAGTTTATAACGAAGGGTATATACCCGTTTTTGAAATGAAAGACGGTTTTTCCACGACCGATATAAAAACGACCTGGAATAAAGAGTTTAACGAAGTTACTTTATCTTTTAATTTTAAAGACATTCCCGTTTCGGACAGCGAACAGCTTTTTAATCAGGTGCTCATACCCTTTATGAACGCCCTTGAAAAGGTGTCTTTTAAAGAAACCGGTCATACGCAGTACACTCAATATTCGCAAGAAGAGCAAAAAGTAGTCAGAGACGCGTTCGAACTGCTGATCGACTATGACAGCATCCTCGCCGGCACGCCGGGATTTTTGTCGTCCGGTAAGTCGGCGTATTCCATTCATATCGAGACGTTCCTGGATATGTTCGAAGAAGACGACGAAGACGGAGAGGAGAGTACCGTTTGGGACGATCCGAACGCAAAGCGTCTTCTTACTTCCTGCGTTATGAATATGAAACACAGCCGTTTCGGGAACCTGTTGCCCGTTCCGGTCGCCGCGGAAAAAGACTCTAACGGTTATGCCGTCGAAGACAAGGACGGAAATTACAAAAAACTGACGGACGAATTCGGTCAGAATATTCGTCTTTCCGTCGATTCTTTCGGCGAGCCGATCGACGAGAGCCAAGTCGCGTATATTTACAATAAGGATACGGAACGCGTAGAGCCATTCCTCGATTACGAGATCGTCCTCTGTAACGACGTAGGCGGATACGCGTATAAGTACGTCGACGAAACGAAATGGTACAAAAACAAGCTCGGTATGTCCGACGACGATATCGAGAAGACGGTGGCAAAGTACACCGTGGTCGATAATTCTTTCTTAGGCAAGATCAAGGCCCGCTTCGTTGAATTCGGTAAGATCCTTTCTTTGAGCGAGACCGGTTCTACCACGGCCGATCTCAGTATGAAGGTCGAAAAGACGGAAGACGAATGGAAGGTCGCCGACGGTATCACCATTCAAGCGAGCAACCTGCCGTTTATTTTAAAGAAAGGTCTTTTGATGTTCGCGATCACTTTCTTCTCGTCCGCATGCACGATCATCGCCATGCTGATGAGCAGTAAGATCGCCGCGTACTTCAGTATGATCCTCAGAAGTTTGGTCTTTACAAAGGTAGAAAGCTATTCTTTGGCCGAGTTCGATAAGTTCAGCACGGCCAGCTTAGTCACACGTTCGACGAACGATATAAACCAAATACAAAACGTATTCCTCGTTATCTTGCGTACGACGCTTTCCGCGCCCGTTACCATCATCGGCGGCTTTATTTTCTCGTTCAGAACGAACACCTATATGACGATGGTCCTTATTTACGTCCTGCCCATTCTGTTTGCGGCGGCGGCGGTCGCGGCTATTATTTGTCAGCCGTACTTCAAGGTCATTCAGCGTAAAGTCGACCAGCTCACGCTTATCATGCGCGAGGGCATCACGGGTATCCGCGTCGTCAGAGCGTTCAATAAGCAGGAGCACGAAAAGAAACGTTTTGATATCGTCAACGAAAGCGCGTCCAAGACGGCCGTCGTATTGCAACGGTATTGCGCGGCGCTCGTTCCGCTTATCAATATTTGTTTGAACTGTTGTTCGGTCGGCATTTATTGGCGCGCGGCGCAACAGGTCGCAGGCGTCGCGGGAGAGTCGCTCGACGACGTAGCCAGTATGCTCGAGGTATCGCAGTACATAACGCAGATCGCTATGGCAATGGTCTTTATTGCGAGCGCGGTCGTTATTTATCCGAGAGCGGTGGCCAGTGCGGAGCGTCTTTTGCAGGTGCTTGAGACCGACCCGAAAGTTCAGGACGAACCCGGATGTAAAAACGAGAGCGACGGAAGCGGCACGATCGAATTCAGACACGTCAACTTTAAATACAGCAGCGAAGCCGAAAAGAATATTCTGGAAGATATCAGCTTTAAGTGCGAAAAGGGTAAAACGACGGCCATCGTCGGCGGTACCGGTAGCGGTAAATCGACCATTATCAGCCTGATACCCCGTTTCTACGATATAACGGGCGGAAGCATATTGATCGACGGACAAGAGGTCCGCACTTATCCGCAGGACGAATTGCGCAAGAAGATCGGTTTCGTTCCGCAACGATCCATTCTGTTCAGCGGGACCATTGCGGAAAACCTGAGATACGGTAAGAAAGACGCCACCGAAGAAGAGATGTGGAAGGCGCTCGCCATCGCGCAAAGCGATACCTTCGTGCGTGAAAAAGAAGGTATGCTCGACTATATGGTCGAACAGGGCGGACAGAACTTCAGCGGCGGACAGAAACAAAGGTTATCCATCGCGCGCGCCATTACCCGTCAGCCGGAGATCTATATTTTCGACGACAGCTTCAGCGCGCTCGACTTCAAAACGGATAAGAGACTGCGTACGGCTTTGGAAGAAGTGACCAAAGAAAGCATCGTAATTATCGTCGCTCAACGTATCGGTACGATCATGGGCGCGGACGAGATCATCGTTATGGACGACGGCAGAATGGTCGGCAAAGGAAAACATGAAGACCTCATCCGGAATTGTCAGTTGTATCGCGATATCGCGCTGAGCCAGATGAGCGCAGAGGAGCTTGGATTATGAACGAGAACGAAGAAGTTGTTGTAAAAGCGGAAGAAGAGCGCACGTCGTCCGTCGGTAAGATGGATATGTCCGGTGCGTTCGGCGCCAGCTCCATAAACGTAGAAAAAGTAAAAGGCGCCGAAAACTTCGGCAAGACGGTCATTCGTCTTATCAAATATATGAAGCCGGAGATGCTGGCCCTTATCGTTATGATCCTACTCAGCGCGCTCGGCGCGTGGTTTGCGGTATGGGTGCCGGATATTTTAAAGAAAGTTACCAACGCGATGGTCGACAGTATCCAATATTTCAAAACGGACACCTTACTGGACGACGGATATATCGCGAGAGTCTGTCTTATCGCTGCCGGCTTATATTGTTTAAACGCCGTGTTCCAATTCGTCAGCGGCCTTGTCGCCGCCAGTATGGCGCAACACGTCGTGCGTCGTATGCGTTACGATATCAAGATAAAACTCGATAAAGTGCCGATCTCTTATTACGACGCGACGACTACAGGTGAAATACTGTCTCGTCTTACCAACGACGTAGAACTCGTTTCCGTCACGTTGCAGGACTCTATCAATCAGGTCATCACCGTGGTTACCACCGTTTCCGGCGTTATCTTTATGATGGCGCGTCTCGACTGGTTGATGGCGATCGTTACCATTTGCAGCGTGCCGATACTGCTCGTCGTCAGTAGCTTGGTCATCAAAAAGAGCCAAAAAGAATTCGCGCGGCAGCAACAGTTGATCGGTAAATTGAACGGACACATCGAAGAAATGTACGCGGGACATCGCGTTGTGCTCCTGTATAACCATCAGGAAGACAGTATTAAGGAATTCGAGGTTCTGAACAAGCAACTTTTGAAGGCGACCCGTAAGGCGCAGTTCCTGGCCGGTATCATTCTGCCGCTCATTAAACTTATCAATAATATAACGTACGTCAGCATCTGTGTTTTGGGCGGTTATCGCGCCGGTCTCGGACTTATCAGTATCGGCGATATCCAGGCCTGTATCCAGTACACGAAACAATTCGCTCAGCCTGTCGAAAACATCAGTAACATCGCGAGCACCATTCAGTCGTCCATTGCCAGCGCGGAGCGTGTCTTTAAGATGTTCGACCTTGCCGAACAGGATAAAGAGACCGATCGTTGCGACGTCAGTAACTTTACCGGCGAAGTTGACTTCAAGCACGTTGCTTTCAGTTATTCGGAAGATAAACCGCTTATTACCGATATGAACCTGCACGTCAACGCTTGCGACAGTATCGCCATCGTAGGACCTACCGGCGCCGGAAAGACGACTCTCGTCAACCTGCTCATGCGTTTCTATGAGATCAACAAAGGTCAGATCCTGATCGACGGACACGATATCAGAGCGATGCACCGAGACGACCTGAGAAGTCTGTTCGGTATGGTTTTGCAAGAGACCTGGTTATATAAAGGTACCGTCGCCGAAAATATCGCCTATGGTAACGAATTTGCTACGAGAGAGCAGATCATCGCCGCCGCCAAGAAGGCGCACGCGCATGAATTTATCGAAAGTATGGAGCACGGTTACGATACCGTTCTGAATGACGACGCGAGTAATATTTCGCAAGGACAGAAACAGCTCCTTACCATTGCCAGAGCCATCCTCGCTGATCCGAAGATCATTATTTTGGACGAGGCAACGAGTTCGGTCGATACCCGTACCGAAAAGTACGTGCAGAGCGCAATGCTCGCCATGATGGAGGGCAAGACGAGTTTTGTTATCGCGCACCGTCTGTCCACGATCAAGCACGCCGAAGTTATCCTCGTTATGAATCACGGTGACGTCGTAGAACAGGGCAATCACGAGTTCTTGATGGCAAAAGGCGGATTTTATCGAGACCTGTATCTGTCGCAGTTCCAGGGACAAAAAGAAGAACCGCAAGAGGATACCGGGTTTATTCAAACGTGATCGAACAAGGGTTGTGCCAAAAATAAAAAGGTACGACCCTTTTTTATTTGAAAAAGAAAAACCATTGTGTTATAATTATAACACACCAAAGAAGTAAACGAAGGAGTACAACACAGTATGGCAGCAGTAATAAATGATATTTTCGAAAGATCTTCGCTCGCGCCTCTCGGCTTGATCGTAATGCCCGGAGCGAAAGAAATGGGCGCAAAGGTCGATGGGTATTTGACGGAATGGTTCAACAGAGACGTGGTCAACCACCACTTGGATGCCGAACCGCACGATACCTTCATCCTCAAATCCGACTGTCCGCGTTTTACGTCCGGCGACGGAAAAGGTATCATTTATGAAAGCGTTCGCGGTATGGATCTTTATATTCTCTGCGACGTAGGTAACTATAGCATCGAATACGATCTTTTGGGTCATAAAAACCATATGTCTCCGGACGATCACTATGCCGATCTGAAGCGTATTATTTCCGCTTGCGGCGGTAAGGCCGAACGCATCACCGTCGTTATGCCGATCCTTTACGGCGGGCGTCAACACAGAAGAAACGCAAGAGAGTCCCTCGACTGCGCGCAGATGCTGCAGGAATTGTACGGTATGGGCGTTAAGGAGATCATTACTTTCGACGCGCACGATCCCCGCGTTCAGAACTCCGTTCCGCTTATGGGATTCGATAACTTCTTCGCGACGTATCAGATTTTGAAAGCCATAAAAAAGGTTTTCCCCGATCAGCAGATCGATAAAGATCATTTTATGGTCGTATCTCCCGACGAAGGCGCTATGAATCGTAATATCTACTATGCCTCCGTGCTCGGCGTCGATCTCGGTATGTTCTATAAGAGAAGAGACTACACCACCGTTGTAAACGGAAGAAATCCCATCGTCAGCCACGACTATATCGGAACGAGCGTTAAAGGTAAAGACGTGTTCGTTGCGGACGATATCATCGCTACCGGCGACTCTATGTTGAAACTCTGCCGTCACCTGAAAGATGACGGAGCCAACAAAATATTCCTGAACGCTACGTTCGCACTCTTTACCGAGGGCGTCGATAAGTTCCAAAAAGCCTACGAAGAAGGTCTGTTTACCGCTGTTCTCAGTACGAATCTGACCTACCTGAATCCCGAAGTTAAGAAGAAGTCTTGGTTCGTGGAAGCCGACCTCAG
>CACXDF010000216.1 GCA_902766325.1 uncultured Eubacteriales bacterium
ATTGATTTTTTCTTTATCTTCGTCGGATAGGCCGAGGGTGTTTTGCATAGACAGTTCCATCGAGGGCGTGTGCCAAGGGGAGTCGGTGCCGAACAGCAGTTTGTCCGTTCCGTGCTTTTCGATGATCTCAATAGCCGTGGTGCGGGGCATAACGCCGCAGGCGTAGGATACGTCGAAGTAAGCGGGCGTGTCGCAAAGGAGCCTGACGACTTCTTCGCCGCAGCTCAGTCCTCCCCAATGGGCGAGAACGACGGGCGTAAAAAACTCATCGAGCATTATTCTCTCGCTTTTCGGCATACACTTATAAGGCGGCGGAAAACCGAAGTCGAATCCGGCGTGAAAGACGGTGATAAGACCGAGGTCGGAGATCTTTTTGTACAGCGGAAACATCTTTTTATCGTCGACGAAAAACTTTTGATAGTCCGGATGAAATTTGACGCCTTTAAGTCCCAGTTCTTTGATGCGTTCCAGTTCTTCGATCGCGTCGGGAGCGTCGGGATGTACGGAACCGAAAGCGATCAGTCTGTCGCCGTTTATCGACGCGGCAAAGTCGTTGACCGCGTGCATCTGGTGAGCGTTGGTGGCGATATTTAAGACGACCGATCTGTCGACTCCCTCTCGATCCATCGCGGCAAGAAGACCTTCCGGCGTGCCGTCGGTGTAAGGAGGAATGCCACCCGCGACGAACGAGAGACTTTTCAGTGCTTTTTCGGCTATCTTTGCCGGGAATACGTGCGTATGAAAATCGATCAGCATATTGTTTACAGAATGTCAGTCGGATGACTGAAATATTTTTCGACGGCGGAGATGATCTTTTGCTTGCAGCTTTCTATATCGCCGTTGTTCTCCACCTCAAAGTCGGCAACCTCTTTATAGTAGGGCAGACGTTCGATAAAGAGTTTTTTGATGGTCTCTTTGTCTTTGGAAAGGGGACGTCCGGCGGTCTCTAAAAGATCGGTATCCCGTTGCAGGAAGACGACGAAACCGTTTTGCGCGAGGGCGTCGCGATTTTCTTTGCGAATGACGGAACCGCCGCCTGTGGCGATCAGGAGACCTCGTCCGTTGGAAAGTTCGGCAATAACGCTTTGTTCCAGATCGCGGAAAAAGTCTTCGCCTTTTTTATCGAAGATCTCCGGTATGCTCATACCGGCTTTGCGTACGATCTCGGCGTCGACGTCGACGAAGCGTTTTTTTGCGGACGCGGCGATATATTGACCGATGACCGTCTTTCCCGAAGAAGGCATACCGACGATAACGAGGTTACTTTGCTCCCAAAGTATCTGTCTGAAGATCTCGTCGATCTTTTCGCGCGGGGTCGTTTTGTTGAAAAAAATGTCGTAGCTTTTTACTGCTTGAGCAACCAGCATATACAGTCCGTTACAAGCGGGTATCCCGGCTTTTTTCGCCCGATAAACCAGGCGAGTACGGAGGGGATTATAGACGGCGTCCACTACGCCGGATAATTTTTTGAAGTCGTTTACGTCGCAGATCGCGTTGTCGCAGTTGGGGAACATACCCACCGGAGTCGCGTTGACAATGATTTCTGTATTTTCGTAGTCAGGGGTATCCGTTCTGCCGAGCATGGTAACCGATTTTGCTCCTAAGTGTTCCATCAGCACCTTCGCCATACCTGCGGTGCCGCCCCGTCCGAAGATGGCGACGACCTTGTTTTTAACGTCGATGCCGTAATACTCGAGCATCGCTTTCATGCCGAAGAAATCGGTGTTGTAGCCGTACGTCAGACCGCCGCGCAAAATAACGGTATTGACCGCTCCGCACATGGCTGCCGTTCTGTCCAAAAAGTCTACGCTCTCGAAAGCCGTTTTTTTATGCGGAACGGTGACGTTCAGTCCGACGAAGTTACCGCTCTTTATGATGGCTTCGGCGCCTTCCTTTTCGACGTCGTACAGCTTATACTCTTCTCCGAGATGACTGAAGATGACGGGAGAAAAGCTATGCCCCAAAGGATGCCCCAAGAGGCCGACGCCGAGACTTTGTTGCGCGTATCTATCCGTTGTTTCCATATTTTTACCCCTTGGTCGGTCTGAATTCAGGCATGAAGTCGAACGTCGCAAAATAGTCTTCCGGCGTTTCGGCGCGACGGATCATCTCGAAAGA
>CACXDF010000217.1 GCA_902766325.1 uncultured Eubacteriales bacterium
AAAGCCCTTGCGAAAAATAAATACTTTTGGCTGATGATCCTCTATAATATTTTCACGTCGTTCCGCGTGACAAACTATTATCAATGGATATGTATGTATACCATCGGCGGTAACCTGGGCGGCGTATTATACGGCGTGCTCGGCGCTATACTCGGTACGGCGTACCTGCCCGCGCTTATTTTAGGCCCCATGGTCTATAAAAAGATCGGCAAGAAAAAAGCCATTTGCGCCGGCAATCTCTTTTTCGTGCTCATGGCGGTCATTCAGCTTCTTATTTGCCGAACTTACCCCATCGTCGCCTTTTTCTGTATTTTCGGGCAGAACTTCACACTCGGTATCAGCGTCGTTACTACGGTCATGACCAGCGATGCGCTCGACTACGAGCAGTACCGTTCCGGACTTCGGCTGGAAGGCACTTGGACCAATTATTTCAACGTCATTCTGACGATCGTAGGCCTCTTTACCGGTATTTTAGCGCCGCTGTTCTTATCCTTTGCCGGGATCAAGTTGACCGATGAATACGACGTCGTGTTCCGCAATAAGGATACGCTCTCCAACGCTTATTTTTATTATACGCTTCTCGGATTGATCGGCGCTGTCCTTGCGTCCGTACCTTTCTTCTTTTGGGATCTGGACGAAAAGAAGCACGCCGATATCGTCCGTATCCTGCATATCCGCGCGGCGGAGATCGACCTGAAAGAACAGACGCTGACCGACGAAGATATCATCGATATCAAAGAGATCCTCGACGGATACGAGTCGAGCAGCGATTTCTTAAAAAAGCATATCGACGAGAAGAGGGAAGTTTGCGAAGAGATAGCAAAACTGTACCCGGACGCCAAAGCGCGCCGCGATCGGGCGACCTACGAATCGGATAAAAATATTTTCCTCTCCAACCTCGCCGTAGAAGAAAAGAAACTCGAAATGCGGATCGCAAAAGCGAAAGCAAAGCAGGGCGACGCCTTTGATGAAGCCGCTTTCCGCGAAGAATTCATTAAGAATTCCCGCTTTATGAAAGACAGATCCAAATTTGAGGCATAAAAGTGAAATTTAAAAGGACGGTCTCCCTTATTATGACTTTCGGGATCCTATCGTGTTTATTTTCCGGTCTTCTGTCCGGGTGTCAAAAGAAACTTGAGATCACTCTTCTTACCGCCGAGATAGAGGCGGGCGCCACGCAGGAATTTACGGTTCTGCATACCAGCGACACGCACCTGACGCTTTGTGCCGAAACGGACGACAAGGAGACCAAAGCCAAGTCGAAAAAGCGTACGAAGCGGTTTAATAATCTTCAGGAACAAAAGTTGGAATACGCAAAAAATCTGAGTAAAGAAAAAGGATATCTTCTCATTCATACGGGCGATATTATCGACTTTGCCACCGATGCGAATATTGAAAGGGCAAAAAAGTTTTTTGAAGAAACGGACTGCCTGTACGTTCCCGGTAATCACGAACCGGAGGATAAAACGAGCGACTATTACAAGAAATTGAACGCCGCTTATCCGGAGAACATCGACTTCTACGTTCGGGAAATAAACGGCGTAAACTTCGTCGGTATCGACAACTCCGATCACAAAATAACGTCGGAACAATTTTTGAAGCTGAAAGAGATTTTGGATACGGGTAAGCCGGCGATCCTTCTCGTTCACGCGCCGCTCTATACGCGCGATTTGTACGACGTAAGCGTCGTCGAAGACGGGTCGGCGTATCTCATGGCCGTGCCGGAGTCCTTAATGAAAAAGTATCCGCCGAAAAGGTACGAACAACAAAAAGCCGACGAGATCACTTACGCCGCGTACGACTATATTGCCCGGGCGCAGAACGTGAAGGGCATTTTGTGCGGGCATCTGCATATCGATTTCGAGACCAAAGTGGCCGGCCGCATTCCGCAGTACGTCGTCGGCCTCGACAGTATGCGCGTCGTGACCATCAGGTAAGGAGCGTTTTTATGGAACAAAAAAGAGATATCGTAGTGGAGGGGCATCGCGGTTATTGCGCCGTGTTTCCGGAAAACACCATGATCTCGTACGAAGCGGCCATGGATCTCGGCGTGGACGCGGTAGAGTTCGACATTCGTCTGACTAAGGATAATATTCCCGTGCTGATGCACGACAAGTCCGCAAAAAGAACGTGCGGCGTGGACGCGGAGATCAAGGATATGACTCTTGCCGAGATCAAAGAAAAACTGAATCCCGCCTATGCGGATAAGTTCGGCGATAAATACGTAAAATGCGGATTGACCGTACCGACTTTTGAAGAACTTTGCGCATTGGCCGCAAAAAAACGTCCGGATATCCATATGGGTACGGAACTGAAGATCAGCACGAAAGAAACGGCCGATATGGCGGTAAGCATTTTGAAGAAGTACGGACTTTTCGAGAACGCCTATTTTTATTTGTGGGATACCCGCATAGTCGAATATATCAAGACCGAATACGGCGGCAGAACGATGGGCTATCTGAAGCGCAGTATGAA
>CACXDF010000218.1 GCA_902766325.1 uncultured Eubacteriales bacterium
CGCCGTCTCGCTTCATAGCGATCTCAACGGCGACAGCGCCGCCTTTGTCGCTGCAACGGGTAATAAAGTCGCGCATATATTTTCCGTCGTAACGGGCGCCGGGGTAGGACCAGTCGGAGCCCTCTTTCTTTTCGGGTCCTTGTCCGAGCGGAGCGAGTAAAAAGGCTTGTGCGCCGCGTATATAGCGGGAGCGTGGAACGACGGTGAAAGAATTGAATTCTCCGCACGTGAAATCCTCTTGCCGAAAATTCTTTTTATAATACTTGGCGACGCCGTTATTAAAGGCGACGATAGCGTTCGGATTGCCTTCTTTTACGGCGTTATAATATATTTCCATTAATTTATCGGTATATCCGAAAGCGGAACGATAGCACCCGTCGAACCACCAACCTTTGATCTTATCTCCGTACCGCAAAGCGTATTCTTTCATAACGGACGCCCAGTTCTTTACGAACGCTAAGGAAACGCGGCCTTTTACGAAGCCCATTTTCGGTCCGCATACCGGATCGGAGTGCGGTCCGTCGCCCGTCGAATAAAGATAGAGGTCGATGCCGTACGGCGTCAGCGCGTCGTAGAGGTCGGATATGAGATCCCTCATACAACAGGCCCCTCCCGGTTTCATCCCCGTGATCGTATCGTACGTTTTATTGGGAGCGATCATAAACCTGCTCCCCTGCATGACGGTAAAGAACAGAAAGCGCGCGCCGCATTCGTGCAGTTGACGCGCAAGCAGACCGACGTCGAGGTCGTTTACGCAAGCGTTCCAGTCCGTTTTCCCGACGTTCATATTCGACGGATGCGCCGGATTGTTCTGTACGGCGTCAAGATAATGAATAAAAACGCCCCAACGGGAAGAATACAGACGATCTATCCCGTGCGCGGCGGAAGAGTCCGAAGAAAAATAATCCATGATCAGTTTCCAGTCGAACGGGTTCAGCTCGTGGACGCCCCTATGGCGATGGTAAGCGATATTGCCGCCGTGATAGGGCGTATCGCACTCTGTCTTTTCGGGCACGACAAGACCTCTGACGCCGGCTTGCTCATAGTAAAGAGAGGCTTTTTTTGCCGAAGCGAGTTCTCCCGCCGGATCGGCCCAAGCGTCCATCGTCGCGCTGACGACGTAACACTTTCTCGGAGCGAGCAAGGATAAAAATAGATGCTGATCGAAGGGAAGGGCGTCCTCGTTATCGGCGTATTTTTTATAGTTTTCGCAAAACCAATAAGGAAATCTTTTTACAATATCGGCGACGGTCTCGCCTTTGTTCCCGTGAGAGAGAGCCGCGCCCGAATTGCCCGAGCAGGAAGAAACGGACAGAAAAAAGCGTTCGTCCGTGACGCCGGCAAGCAGCGCCGTTTTGCCGCCCCGGCTGTGCCCGATGACGGCAAGGCGGTTTTTATCAAACCGCTCGTCCCGGACGAGGTAGTCGGCGACTTTACTCGCCGACCATGCCCAAGCGGACAGCACGCCCCAGCTGTCGGCTGTGCGCGCGCATTTCATAGCGGCGAAAATGCCCGTATGCTCCCCGCCGATCCTGTCTTCGGCCACGTCTCCGCAAAGAATGATCGCCACGCCGAATCCTCTTTTCGTCACGTCTTCGATCGGACAATAATCTACTATGTTTTCCGGGTGCGACCAAATATCCTTTTTCTCGTACGCGCTTGGATGTAAAGGAAGGACGAAGCATTTTACGCCCCCCGTTGCCCCTTTCGGCGCCCACAGATGAAACTCCATCGGCAGATCGTTATAGAACATCTTGATCTTTTGCCCGTGCGCGGAACGCCAGTCTTTTTCTTCGATTATTTCATATCGTAAAGGGCGGTCGCACTCCGCTGGTCGCACCCCGTATTCCTCGCGTAAAAAGAGCTCTTTCCACATCTCTTTCGGCGGCGTTTCTCCCACCGAAAAAGCCCTGTGACAGTCCTGCCAAAGCAAGTATTTTTCTCGCCAAAGTTCGTATAAATTTTTCATACCGATATTATGGAAGAAAAACCGTTTTTTGTCAAGGAGCGACGCACTTTACACCCTTAGCACGCAAAGCGGGCGAAGAAAGGGGGCTTGATTTTTTGCGACAACGCAAAAAATGGGGGTTTTTCTCCCCGAAAAACCGAACGTTTTCGGGGCTACTCGGCACAAGAAAACGGCTTTCTCCTCGTACGTGCTTTTTAAAAAACCCTCTCTCCCGCCTTTGGCGGCAGACGATCTCCCTTTCTTAGCCCAACAAGTTGGGCTAAGGGCGTAAATTTTACACCCTTCCATACGCAGTATGGGAGCAAAGGGGGCTCGATTGCGCCCATCGGGCGGAATGGGGGTTTTTTATAATGACCTATCTTGACAAATCCCAAAACCATATTTAAACTGAAAGTACAGAGGGAGCAAAAAACGTATAGGTCGAAAAAACTTATACGCAAAGCTCCCTTTTGTCATACGTAAAAAAATTTTTTAAAAAATTTTATATCTCGTGTCACTTTTTGGCATAGATAAAGCAACTATTATATAGGGGGTGCCCCTTAGGTAGCAGACAAGGAAACAACACGCAGGCGGCGCATCGGCCGAAAAACAACAGAACAGACAACGTCTCAAAAATCAGACCCAAAGGAGACAAAAATGAGGACAAAGATCAAACAAGCAACAACAATCAGCGCATTACTGCTACTATGCACGGCAATCTTATCGTGCCTGGGCGGGTGCACTAGCGAGTACACCGAGAATCTTAATAGAGTATTTGAAACGGAATACTTCTGCTGTATTTCATATGATAATCAGCACGTAACGATTTTGGCTCTTACAGAGCAGGGACAGAAACAAACGGATTATTTAATCATACCGAAAGAAATCAACGGAATGGAAGTAACGGCATTGGGCGGAGAAATAGAAGGTGGTCTCGCTATCAATCGAAAACAATACTGGTTTTCATCGTCGGCCAAAAAAGTTTTTCTTGAAGGAAAGGATTATATTTTGAGAATTTGCCGGTTTGCGCCTGAGACCGTTATTATATCTCAGTATTATGATAGCAACTGTATTAAGTTGTTAGCAGAAGAGAAGTATTCGATTTGTAGTGTTAATAATAATGGTTTTAGTGATTATCATCAGGCTAATATCTATTATTACAACAACTATAAAAATGATGATGATTTATATTGTTTAGATTGGATAAATGGAAACGAAGCATGGAGTTTCCCGCCTGCCCCAGTTAGAGAAGGTTACAATTTTTGTGGATGGTTCACAGAAAAAGAATGTGAAAACGTGTTTTTGTTCGATACTCAAGCGTCTGAATTAAAAACAATCATTTTATATGCTAAATGGGATTTGGAAATGGAGAAGTAAACTCAAAAGGATGTCAAAATGAGAACGAAGATCAAACGATTAACAACAATCATCGCATTACTACTATTATGTGCGGTATTTTTATCGTGCATGGGCGGGTGCGCAAAGAAAGACAGCAACAGATTTGATACCGATCTGTTCTGCTGTATGTACAACGAGGACAAAACAGGCGTTATCGTCTTATCGCTGACGCAGAAAGGTCAAGAGCAAGAGGTACTTGTTATTCCTGAAGAAATTAAGGGCCTCCCAATAGTACAATTAGGAGGAGAGACGGGAGGATATCCAAATGCGAGACAACATACTTTTAAGAGCGAGAAGTTAAAAAAGTTATATGTATGCTTTACAAATCATGTAACAGCCGAAGAAGAATTACCAAATTTGTCAGAGATTTTTATATTAAATGAAAACGCATTCTATTC
This sequence comes from uncultured Eubacteriales bacterium, assembly GCA_902766325.1. Classification (GTDB taxonomy): domain Bacteria; phylum Bacillota; class Clostridia; order Christensenellales; family DTU072; genus CAG-1782. The sequence goes on from CACXDF010000218.1 coordinate 3,745, forward strand.
GTTAGCAATAAATTCCAGCTTGCTTTCATTAAATAATTGCTCAGAGA
>CACXDF010000219.1 GCA_902766325.1 uncultured Eubacteriales bacterium
AAAAAAAGAGGTCTGTTGTGTCCGTAAGTCTGATCAAACCGAGTCCGAAACTGAAAGAGCAGGCTCTTGCGTTCAAAAAAGAGTTTATCGATCATAACGAACCGGTAATAAACGGTAGCGAATTGTTTGATAAAATCGACAGTTATGAAGAATGGCTCGCCATGATCGAAGCTAATTCCAACGAAAAAACGGTTAATCCGGACTGGGTCGTGACCGACACCTTCTTTGCGGTTAACGAAAACGATAGGATCGTAGGTATGATCGATCTGAGACACGCTTTAAAGGGCTTTTTGCTTGACTTCGGACACAGCGGTTACAGTGTCCGCCCGTCGGAAAGACGAAAAGGCTACGCGACCGAAATGTTACGACAGATTCTGTCGTACGCTCGAAAAATCGGTATGTCAAACGTTATTTTATCGACAAAGAGATCGAACGAGCCGTCCATAAAAACGATTCTTAAAAACGGCGGCGTCTATGAACGAAGTTTCGATTTCGAAGGAGAAACAGCGGACGTATACCGGATAGTTTTCTGATCGGTTTTTTTATTTGTCATATTTCTTCTTCGCACGTCAATACTATTTAGAGAGAATTATGACTGATTTTACATCCGACGCCGAAAAAGTCCTTGACATTGCGGAAAATTACGCTTTAAAAACGGGAAGCATGCTCGAATCGGTTCATCTTCTTGCCGCTCTGACGGAAGAAACCGACTGCGACGCGGCGCGTATTTTGCTTCGATTCGGTTTTAGCATAAAGGAAGCCGAAGCATACCTTGTGACCGTTTCAGATCGAACGACGGGAAGAGTCCTTGTCAGTCCCGTCGCGCGCCATATCATCGGCAGGGCGGGAGAGATCGCCGAAGGCGAATCCGAACAATGTAATACGATCCATCTTCTTTTGTCCGTATGCGCGCATAAATCGTCCCTCGCCGCAAAAATACTTTCACGTTACAAGATCGACTACGAAAGAGTCCTTTCCGTTGCGGAAGGTCTGCACGCACAAAAGAATCGAAAAGAAGAAACGGCAATTGTCGGCACAGAAAAAACCGACGTGTTCCGCGTCCCTTCAGAATTGGAACAATACGGCGTATTTTTGACGGAAAAAGCAAGAAAAGGAGAACTTGAACCGTTTTTCGGCAGAGAAAGAGAACTGGAAAGGATATTCAGGATCCTATCCCGTAAAAACAAAAACAATCCTATGCTCGTCGGCGAAAGCGGCGTCGGAAAGACGGCCGTCGTAGAAGGTCTCGCACAAAAAATAATAAGCGGAGAAGCTCCCGATTTTTTAAAAAACAAAGAAATCTTTTCTCTTAACGTATATTCCGTACTTGCGGGCACGAGATACAGAGGCGACCTGGAAGAAAAATTCGGATCGATCCTGAAACTATTATCAAACGAAAACGTTATACTTTTTATCGACGAAGCGCACAATCTGCTGTCCGGCGGAAGTTCGGAACAAACCGTCGGATTATCCTCTCTCTTAAAGCCGGCTCTTTGCGGAAAACTCAACGTGATCGGCGCAACGACGTTCGACGAATATGCAAAATACGTCGAGCGCGATCCGGCTTTTGAGAGACGCTTTACAAAAGTCGTCATACCCGAACTGAGCGCGGAAGAGACCGTTCGATTGATCGAGCGTAAGAAAGAAGGGCTCGAAAAGCACTTTTCATTAAAAATTTCGAGCGAGGCGATCCGTACGGCGACGGAATTATCCGTTCGATACGTAAGCGACAGATATTTACCGGATAAAGCCGTCGACTTAATAGAAGAAGCCTGCGCCGGAGCGGCGGTAAACGGTAAAAGACAGGTTGACGAAGAGGATATACGGTCCGTTCTTTCGGAAAGCACCGGCATTCCCGTTAAAGAACTGACGGCGGACGAACGAAAAAAAGTCCTGCGATTGGAAGAAGAACTGAATAAACGCGTAATGGGTCAACGAGAAGCGCTGATAAAAACGGCAAACGCCGTCAAAAGAACGTACGCCGGCTTAAAAGACGACAAAAAGCCTTATTCCTTCCTTTTTATCGGACCGACCGGCGTCGGTAAAACGGAAACGGCAAAGACGCTCGCCGAAGTCCTTTTCGGGAGCGAAGACGAACTTATTCGTTTCGACATGAGCGAATTTTCCGAAAAAAACTCTACTTCAAAACTGATCGGGTCTCCGCCCGGCTACGTCGGGTACGAAGAAGGAGGAAGGCTGACGGAAGCCGTCAAAAGAAAGCCGTATTCGGTCCTTCTTTTCGACGAGATCGAAAAAGCCGATCCTGACGTATATAATCTTTTTTTACAAGTCCTTGACGACGGACGGCTGAGCGACGCGAAAGGAAAGACGATCGATTTTTCTCATACTTTGATCATTATGACCGGTAATATCGGCATGCGAAGCAAAAAAATAAAAAAAGATGCCGTCGGATTCGGCGAGCGTTCTTCAGATCAAAAAGAGGGTGTCTATGAAGAACTGAAAGCCGTCATGCCGCCGGAATTCATAAACAGAATAGATAATATAATTATTTTTGAAGAATTAAGTAAGGATATAATGCCCTCGATAGCGAATAAATTATTAGAGAGGATAAAGAAGGCTCTCGAAAGCGAGCGCGGCATTATCCTGAATATCTCTGACAGCGTACTCTCTTATTTGGCCGAAAAGGGATACGACAAAGAATACGGCGCACGACCGATGCGACGATTGATCGAAAGAGAAATCGAGGATGAATTGAGTCGCTACCTCCTGGAAGAGGACCCTCAAAACTGCTCTCTTGAAATTACCATGTGCGACAATAAGCCGCAAATACGAAAAAAAAGGAGAACTATCAGTCATGCGTGTGGAAATCAACGTAAAAAACTATCATCTTGATAACGAATTCAGCGAACTCATCATCAAGAAACTCGGCCGTTTCGACAAATATTTCAATAACGATGCGAAAGCTAAAGTCAAGCTGTCCACGCAAAATAAATCGGAAATCATGGAAATCACGATCAGCTTCAGAGGAAACGTCGTCCGTTCCGTCGCTTCTTCCGACGAAATGAAATCCAATCTCGACGTTGTGCTGCCCAAACTGGAACGTCAGATCCTGAAACATCGTACTCGTTTTACCGACAAAATGAAAAAGACCGCATTCGAGACGCCGGCTCTCTTCGAAGAAAAAGAACCCGCGGCAAACAAAGCGGCCAATATCGTCAAAGTCAAAAAGTTCCAAGTGTCCGTCACCACGGTGGAAAACGCCGCCGAAGAAATGGAACTTTTGTCCCACGACTTCTATATCTTTATTAACGGCGACACCAATAAAGTCAACGTCCTGTACAAAAGAAACGACGGCGATCTCGGCCTGATCGAACCGGAATATTAATGCGTATAGGGCTTTCTACGGCGTCTTTTTTCAAAAAAAAGCTGACCGAAGATGCTTTGAGTTTTATTTCCGTATCCGGCATTCCTTGTTGCGAAGTGTTTTTGGCTTCCTTCTCGGAATACGAAAAAAAGTTCGCAAAGTTGCTTGAAAGTCGGAAAGGAAATACGGAAATAATATCGGTACATACCCTCAATCAGCAATTCGAGCCCGACCTTTTCAATCAAGTCGAGCGGGCGAGAAAAGACTGCGAACACATTCTTGCCAAGGTAGCGCGCGCGGCCCAAACGGTCGGCGCGCGTTATTATACCTTTCACGGTCCGGCCATGCTTCGCCGGGTAAAATACTCTTTGGATTACGAAAGGATCGGAAAAAGAGTGGAAGAACTGTGTTCTTTCGTCGATAAAAAAAGCGGACACACGACTTCGCTCTGTTACGAAAACGTCCATTGGTGTTACTTTAACAAACCGGATTTTATTACGGACATTTTACCTTATGCTCCCTCAGTCAAAACCTGTCTCGACGTCAAACAAGCCATTCAAAGCGGTTATAAGCCCGAAGAATTTGCTCTCGCGATGAAAGACCGTTTGACAAACGTCCATTTATGCGATTATAATATCGACAAGACGGCGTTACCGGGGAAAGGAACGTTCGATTTCGAGCGCTTTTTCGACTATATTCTGTCAATGGGATACAAAGGCGACGCCATGATCGAAGTCTATTCGGGCGACTACTTAAGCTACGACGAATTGATGACGTCATACGAATACGTAAATAACTGCCTTTTGCGAGCCACTCGCGCAGGCGTTTAATTAAAGGAGAAAAATCATGATCAAAAAAGAACCTATTGTTTTCGATTATAACAATATGATGGCCGATTATATCGGAGAATGCCAAGGCTTCGACGATAAAGACATCAGCAGCAACCAATCGCTCGCAAAAAAAGCTTTTGAAGAAGTCAAAGCAAATCGCGGACAGGGCATGATGGGCTGGACGGAACTTCCTACCAATCAAAAAGAAGTCGTCGCCGACATTATCGCCACTGCAAAACAAGTCAGAAAGAATTTCGACAGCTTCGTCGTCCTCGGTATCGGCGGCTCCGCACTCGGACCGATGGCCCTTTTTCAAGCGCTTTGCCATCTTCATCACAACGAGCTTCCCAAATCGAAGAGAAAGGCGCCCAAGTTCTACGTTGAAGATAACGTGGACCCCGAAAGAATGGCGGCTCTTCTGGACGTGATCGACGTAAAGAAAACGATGTTCAACGTCATCACTAAGAGCGGATCCACTTCCGAGACCATGACTCAATATCTTATCATCGCCGACATCCTTAAAAAGGCGCTCGGAAAAGATTTTGCTTCTCACGTGATCGCAACCACTTCCGAAACCAAAGGCAACCTTATCAAGATCGCCAAGCAAGAGGGCTTCAAGACCTTCTTCATCCCGGACGGAGTAGGCGGTCGTTTTTCCGAACTGTGCCCGGTCGGTCTTCTTCCGGCGGCGGTACTCGGCATCGACGTCAAAGCCTTTTTGGAAGGCGCGAAATTTATGGATAAGCGTTGCAAAAACGCTAACGCGACCAAGAACCCCGCTTTGATGGCGGCGCTTCTGCAATTCCTTGCCATGAAAAACGGAAAAAATATCTCCGTTATGATGCCTTATGCCGACAGCCTCAAATTAATGGCCGACTGGTACGCTCAACTCTGGGGCGAAAGTCTCGGTAAGGCCGTCGACCTCGACGGCAAAAAGGTCTACGTCGGACAAACCCCGGTCAAGGCTTTGGGCGTAACGGATCAACACAGTCAGGTACAACTCTACACCGAAGGGCCGTTCGACAAAGTTATCACTCTCATCAGCGTCGAAAACTACCGTAAAGAAGTCAAGATCGCCGACGGATGCGAAGACATCCCCGCCGTTAACTTCTTGTGCGGACACACGATGAACGAGCTGATAACGGCCGAATGCAACGCGACCGAATATGCTTTGACCCGTTCCGAAAAGCTCAATAACAGGATCATCATGCCCGAAGTCAACGCTTTTACCTGCGGACAACTTATGTTCTTCTTTATGTTGCAGACGGCATACACCGGCGCGCTCCTTCATATCGACACCTTTAATCAACCGGGCGTTGAAGAAGGCAAAAACGCGACCTACGCTTTGCTCGGCAGAGCCGGTTACGAAGAAAAAGCCAAAGAGCTCAACGCCAAGAAAGCAAAAACCGAAAAGTATATCATTTAATCGGACAATAAATCGATTCACGAAAGACCGCTTATTGCGGTCTTTCATTTTTTATTGACAAAACATAACGTACGCGGGTAAAATGAAACTATGATCTTGGACGCAAAAGATATCTCGGTTAAATTCCGTCACGGCGCCTTAGCGGTAAGCGGGCTGTCATTTTCCGTCGAAAAAGGGGAGATATTGACTTTGCTCGGCGACGCCGAAAGCGGAAAAACCACCGTGCTGAAAACCATCGCCGGTTTATATAAAAAAACGGACGGCAGAATACTTTTTAACGGTATTGACGACGAAAAAATCCTACCGAAGGACAAAAAGATTTTTTTAATGCACGAAGACGGCGGTTTTTTTGAACACAGATCGGTATTATTTAATCTGAAATACCCTTTAAAGATCAGAAATCAAGCATTTTCAACGGAAAGACTTATTTTTACGGACAAAAAACTACTGAAAAAAACAGTTAAGAAGCTGACGCCCGAAGAGCGTTTATGCGTGATGTTCGATCGCGCGACGCTGCGGGACGACGCAGAAATCTTTCTTTTGGACGATCCGTTTAAGATCGTGCCCGCCGAAAAAAGAAAGGATATTTTCGAAAAATACCTATCTTTTATTCTCTCGTTAAAAAAGCGCGGCGCCGTCGTGTACGCCACAACGGATATTGCGGAAGCGACCGCGCTTGGCAACGTTTTGCTCTTACATTACGGCGTCGAACAACAAAGGGGAGAAGCGAAAGACTTCGCCGAAGACCCGAGCAGTCTCTGCGCTCTTTATTATTCGCAAGCCGAATATAAAGAAGGTCTGACGACCATAGAAGATGCGGAAAAACCTTTCGTTACCGTTGACGAACAAAAATATTTTATTGATAAAGAAAAACTTCTGAACGAAATATATATCGGCAAAGAAGTCATTTTTGCCCGCACGGAGAACAAGTTATTTTTGTTCGATAAAAAATGCGAACAAAGGATCTATTGATCCGCTTGACAGCGGTTTTTTAAAAACGTATAATAAGCGCGTAACCTAAATCGATGATACGTTCGGAGAGTAAGTTTACGGATCGAATCAATATATTCGTTTTTTACATTGTATTTTAATCCGCAAGTATACCTATGCTCCGACGTTTCGGAGCATTTTTTTGTTACAAAAACGGAATATCGGGAGTGAAAAATGAAAAGAATAGGTGTGATCGGTATTATTATTCAGGCACGTACCGCCGAAACGGCGTTAGAAGTGCAAAAATTGCTTTCGGAATATTCTTCCGTCATCGTCGGAAGAATGGGCGTACCCGTACCCGAAAGCGGCGTGAGCGCCATTTCCGTCATCGTGCGCGGCGAAAACGAAACAATCAGCGCGTTGAACGGAAAACTGGGTCGCATACCGAACGTAAACGTGAAATCCGCGCTTTCCGGCGTAGAAATCCAATAAAACAGTCTTTTCGGAGGCAATTATGAAAAAAATTTTTAAAGCATTCACTCTCACCGTTATCGCTGTGATCACGGTCGTCCTTACGCTGTCCTTGATTTCCTGTACGAATGAAAATAAGGATAACAAACCGCAAGAGTCCGTTAAAGAAGTAAGCGTTCAATACGTCGCCGACGGCACCGCGGCAAGAACTCTTTTACTAAATAAAGAAGCCGGCATTGATTTTGCCGTCGTAGGCGAACCTGCCGCGACCGTTTTTTCCGGTCAGGCGGCGCTTGAACTGAACGCGAAAATGAATATGCAGGAAGAGTATAAAAAAGCGAACAAAAGTCTTGTTGCCAACTATCCGCAAGCAGGTCTGTTCGTCAAAAATTCTCTTGCCGCCGATCAAGCCTTTATGACGGCGCTTTTCGAGGCGCTGGCCGCAAGTAAGGAGTGGGTGACCGCCAATCCCGCTTCCGTAACGCAATTTGCCAAGC
>CACXDF010000220.1 GCA_902766325.1 uncultured Eubacteriales bacterium
TATTTCCGTGTTCGCGCGGTCAAGGGCGAACGAAAGGGCAAGTATTCCGACTGGATCGAAAAGGAGATCGACGCATGGACTTTGTCGAAGCCCGTAGTCACCGTTAATACTACGACGATGCAGATCTCCTGGACGCCCGTTACCTATCGTTACGAGTACGATTATTCCAAGATCGTATCCGCATACGTTTATCAATACGCCTGGAAGCCCGTGGACGACGAAGATGATAAATTGGAATGGAGAGACGATAAGTCCCTGACTAATTACGTCAGGTTGGATTCGTCTTTGTTGACGTTGAGCGAGTATTTCGATTATCAGTTCAACGATTACGAATGGCCCGGGGATATCACTCTTTATTTTCGGGTGGCCGCGGTAAATCACGGTTACAGTACGCTCGGCGGATTTTCCGATTACGTCGGCGATACGCCGGAAGAGCTTGCGCTCAGAAAGATATATAACGAAGTCGGAGAATACGGAGAGACCTCCGTTACGATAACGAAAGAAATTTTTGACGCTTTATCGAAATAAAAGATAAAGTCAGGATAATATAATATATGAAAAGAGAAGATTTACGTAACATTGCCATTATCGCGCACGTCGACCACGGTAAGACGACGCTTGTAGACGCCATGCTGAAGCAGGGCGGCGTTTTTCGCGCCAATCAGGACGTGCCCACGTGCGTAATGGACAGCAACGATTTGGAAAGAGAACGCGGGATCACTATTTTGGCGAAAAATACTTCCGCGGTATACAATAACGTTAAAATCAATATTGTCGATACCCCCGGACACGCCGATTTCGGCGGCGAGGTGGAGCGCGTATTGAAAATGATCAACGGCGTTGTTTTGCTTGTAGACGCGTACGAAGGCCCCATGCCGCAAACGAGATTCGTTTTACAAAAGGCCTTGGAAATGAACCATCGTATCATTATTTGCATCAACAAGATCGATAAACCGGGCGCAAGATGCCAAGAGGTTTTGAACGAAGTTTACGATCTTTTGATCGAATTGAACGCCAATGACGAACAGATCGACAGTCCCGTTATTTATTGCAGCGGTCGCGCGGGGACGGCTTCTTATTCGCAAGATGAGCCCGGTACCGACCTCAAACCGCTTTTCGAGACGATCATCAATCATATTGCGCCGCCGGAAGGGGATGAAAAGGGCGAATTACAGGTCCTTATTTCTTCCATCGACTATAACGACTATGTCGGGCGTATCGCGATCGGACGTATTGAGCGCGGCGTGATGAGACAGAATATGGACGTTGTCGTCACCAATTATCATACGGATGAGAAATACCGCGCCAAGATCGGGAATATTTATCAATTTTCGGGATTGGGCAAAACGACGGTAGAAACGGCCATGATGGGCGATATCGTCAGCTTCAGCGGTATAGAAAAGATCACGATCGGCGAAACGGTTTGTTCCCCCGCTTGCGTAGAACCCATTCCGTTCGTCAAGATCAGCGAACCGACCTTGCAGATGTCTTTTTCCGTAAATGACAGTCCTTTTGCGGGAAGAGAGGGTAAATTCGTTACTTCCCGTCATTTGCGCGCGCGTTTGGAAAAAGAACTTCTTAAAGACGTTTCTTTGCGCGTCAGCGAGAAGAGCGCGGATGAATTCATCGTGAGCGGAAGAGGCGAAATACACCTTTCTATTTTGATCGAGAATATGCGCCGAGAAGGATACGAATTCCAGGTGGGAACGCCGCAAGTTATCAATAAAGTGGTCGATGGGGTTTTATGCGAACCGTTCGAGAAACTGGTTGTCGACGTGCCGACCGAGTATATCGGCGGCGTGATGGAAAACTTGGGGCGCAGACACGGCGAAATGGAAAATATGATCAATATGGGCGCGCGTACTAAATTGGAATACGTCATACCCGCTCGCGGATTACTCGGTTTCAGGAACGATTTTATGACCCTTACGCGCGGCGAAGGCATTATGAGCAGCGTATTCGATAGCTACGAGCCCCTGAAAGGCACCATTCTTCGTCGTTCGAGCGGCGCTCTCGTCGCGTGGGAAACGGGCGAAGCGGTCACATACGGCTTATATAACGCGCAAGAACGCGGTCAGCTCTTTATCGAGCCCGGAACGCCGGTCTATGCCGGTATGATCGTCGGTTATTCTCCCAAGCAGGACGATATTCCTGTCAACGTGTGCAAAAAGAAACACGTCACCAATATGCGCGCCGCGGGCAGCGACGAAGCGCTTACGCTCGAAACGCCCAGAAAACTCAGTTTGGAAGAATGTATAGAGTTTTTGAACGCGGACGAAATGCTGGAAGTTACGCCGAAGAGTTTGCGTCTTCGCAAGACCATTCTCGACCATGCCGAGAGAATGAGAAGACTGGTTCGTGAAAGAAACGGAAATTAATAACAACAGGAGAGGATTATGGCTAAAAAAGGGAAGAGTTCCTACATGAAAATGCAACAGGGCGCACAGCGTTCTTCCAACGTTCGCACCAAGCAGGAAAAAGCTCCGCAGGGTGGAAAGCAGAACGCCGGACAATATCAGCAGAACAAAAGAGCTCAAAAAAAAGCGCTCGGCTTGATGGAACGGTTGTCGTTTTATCCGGAATACAGAAGAGACGGCGGTACGACTCCGCCGCTTGAAGAAGGTTTAGGCCGTTTTAAGTACTTCTGGTCGGTCGGAAGGCGCAGAAACTCGTCCATTTTGATCGCAAACCTCATGTTTATTTTGTTTGCTTTGCCCCTTGTCGCTCTTATTGTGACCGTGACTGTGGCCGGAGTAGAAAATATCGCGTATTTTCTTGAAAAGATGACCGCGCCTTACCTTATGACGAACGTAGGCTTCGGTATATCCGATTCGGCATATACTTTTGCCGACGTGTCGCGTTATATATCCAACGTCTACTACATCGTTTTCGCCATTGCGGGCGCCGCCGTATTTATTATGAGCATCGGATTGTCCGGTATGATGCCGCTTTGTATGAATTTTATTTTGGGAGATACTTTCTTCTCGAAAAAGGATAACTACGGAAACGACGTTCCTCGCGCGATAAAAGAATTCTTCTGGGGCGTAAAAAGGTATTGGTGGCAATTCATGATCGTGGGGGCCATGATGCTTGTTTTGGTCGCCGGGATCGGTAACGTCTTCGTTTATTTTATTTCTTCCTTTAAATTGGGCGAAGCCGGAGTAGGCCATTGGTTTATGATCATTTTTGCCGGTATAATCGCGTTGTTCGGGCTGATGTATCTGTTGCATCTGATGCCGACTATCGTTTTGTACGATATGCCGTTCAAAAACAAAATGAAAAACTCTTTGGTGTTCACGTTCCAAATGTTTGTGCAGAATCTTTTGATCGTTGCGGTTTTTTCGGTACCGTTTATTTTGCTCGCGCTTACGAATACGATCGTATCCGCCATCGTTCTCGCCGTTCTTTTGGTGTACGGCAGTAAGTATTATTGTCTTACGATGTGCAACTACGAGCAGTATCTTTCCGAAAAGATCATCGTGCCGGTTTATAATGCGAAATTCAACCCCGTCAAGCAAAAGAAAAACAAGAAAGCGAAATAATTTTTGCACGTTTTTAAATATAAGTGCTTTCAAAAAACGCTCTTTTCGAGCGTTTTTTTTATCATATGCCTTTCTTAAGGCTTAAAATCCGAGATTGCTCATTGACAAGCATATGCTTTACATTTATAATATAAATGTATAGGTAGGCTCAAAGTTATTTTCTCGCATCTTGGAGGGTATATGAAAAAAAACAAAATAAACAGTCCCGCAAAAGTTATTATCGCGATCGCGGTGGTTTTTCTTTTATTGCTGATCGTTTTTTTAGGGACTTCAAAACGCGCGTTGGAAAATAATCCTACCGAGATCGCTCATGCCGAGGCAGTCAAAGCAACGAGCGGAAGAATAACTTTTTCTTTTGAAGAACCCCAATTGATCCATTCAAACGGAAGCGAATATCAGCTGGGCGAACCCGTTTACGTCGATCTTGCGACGGAAAGCGATTGGATCGGTAATATCGTTGATAACTTCCGTACCAGTATTTCTTATTCTTCGACGGAGTATACCGTTAACAGACCTGCTTATTATAACGCCGCATCCGGTTCTCCCACCTCGTATTTTAAGCGTAACAATTATACGGACAGCGAGGATAAAACCAGATCGTGGAGCGTCAGAGATGTATTGGAAATCAGATCCGACAACGGCGCAACGCCCATCAGCGGGAATCATCCGATCAATAACGGTTCTTCTTACGTTTCCGCCGTCGCGAGAGGCGAGGTCATGAGTTTTTATTGCGAAACTTGTCACGCGAATAAATCCGCCTCTGAGATACAATATCACGTTTGTTCCGCGTGCCACGCACAACTGACGGCCGTCGGGACGGCGAATAATAACAAGTACGCCGTTAAATGTTCGAATACATCGTGCCCGAATAATAATAAAATTTTCATGACGGGAAACGTTTGTCCCGGATGTGGCGGAACTACTACGATCAGCAATGGGATCAAAACCTGTACTCGATCTACTTGCGCGTTGCGGAACAAAGAGTTTATCGATTATTACGATAATACCGTCGTTCTTTGTAATAACGGGCACACGATCACGCCCTCCCATCCCGGTACCGAGACCGAACCGTGGGAAAAATTCAAAGTCGAAACGCCGAAAGATATCGGCGACGCCGAACACTTTAAGCTTTCCGTCGCTTCGCTTAAGATCAGCGGCTACGATTGGACGGGCAAAAAGATCACCAACAAAGAGATTTACGACGGAACGGACCTTACTGACGACGTGCTCGCCGGCATATATTACGTATCGTACGTCAAGTTCAATTTAACGGCAGACGTCGAATATTACAGCGGTTATTCTTATTGCGATCTGGATTGCTACCAGTCTTATTATGATTTGGAGGGAAACGACGGTTCTTCCATAAAGAACTTTTGGATCGAATGTTCCCCTACGACTACTCACGCCTCTTTTAACGCTAATTCTTTCGGAAATAAGTTGGAATATACTTATGCGCAAGGCAAGATGCCGATCGTTTGCACCTCTTCGATCGTTCTTGATAGTACGAAAATCTCGCAAAGAGTAAATAATAATCTCGTAAACGTCGACGACTATGTCGCAGTATACAATCCATCGATCAATTGGTCGGATAAAATCGGTTTGTACAAGTCGACGTCTTTCGATATACCCGGAGAGTTCCATTACAGTTTGGGCCTTGTTGATCGTGCTCCTTTTACTTTAAAAAAGGGGATTACCAACTCGGAAATACCGAACTCAACCCTGAACGTTCCGCTCGGAGATGGGACGGTAGCCGATTTTCTTAAAATCGAATGGTATCATGATGCTAAGTTGAATAATCCTGTAGACGATAATAGCGTGGTGGAAAGTGGCGATTATTATATAGTGATTCTTCCGACGGGAGGTTCGGATAGTAACTTCAATTTGAATTTAATTAATAATTATACCGGAGAAAGCGGTTTTGATTTCAAGAAGAATTTAATTCGTTTTATATATTCCGACGGGACCAATATGCAAGAAATAACAGATGTGACGCAAAACGGCGTTACTTCCGTTTACGTGCAACACTTTTGTGTGTCAAAAACCAAATTAAAGGTAGACGTAGTCAATAATTATGGCGGACAGTTGATCGCAACCAGCAAAATGTTTGAAAGGTATTATGATAAGATACCGTTAACAGGTTTAAACGCCGGAAGTGATTTGCCTTCCGATATAATGTATTATCAACAAATTCCGGAAGGTTCCGGCAATTATGTGCTGCAAGGCAATATCGATGACAACGGTACTTTTACGCCGGGTCATTATTCTCCGGGAGTCGTTTATTATACGCAAGACGGTACGGAAGATAATCCCGTTTACGTTAAGGTTCCGTTATCGGGATTGACTGTCAATAACGAACTCCCGACCGATATGGTTTTTTATAAAAAAGGACTTGATGATAATTATATACCGATTCGGCAATATATCAACGATGAAATTTATACGCTGAATTATACTGCAATGAAGAATGCCGCTGAGCTTTTTCAAAGAACGGTAAAAGAAGATTTGTCTAAGAGCGCTTGGACGGAAAAGATGGGTGGCTTTGCGCACGATTACCCATACTATGATTTGAACACGTTTAGTTTTAGCGGAACTATGTTTCCCGATCCCAATCCGGGCGTTTATGATAGTTTGATTCTATCGGTTTCGTTTAATGATTCTTCCTTTAATAATAACTATTGCATTGAACTTGGCGAGTTTGATAATTATGGGAACTGGAATCCCTATTCGTACGTAGAAACGGAAAATCAATCGTATTTTTTGGGCAGTTTTGTTGATCCGGAAAGCGGAATGATACATTATCAATACAGATTTTTTCATCCGGAAGGAAATAAATTCACAGTATATTCGCCTCCGGTCGAAATCACCGTCGACGAGCAGTTCGGGCATACGTTTTCTTACGGCGAGATATTTGATTATACCGAGATAGACACGTCGATATTCGGGTTGGAAGGAGAAGTCGCCTACGACGCCGTCAACGATTATTATACTTTCGGTTCCGCCGATTGGGTCATTAAGATCGTCAATAATAAAAACGACGCCGTATCGATGGAGAATAAGAACGTTATTTATATCGTCGCTTCTTTCTATATTTTGAGCGACGAGCTTTCTTACGGATATCAGGACGGCTATGTCAGTAAAGCGGAGGAAGGACTTTACGAATCCCGGTATTACAGAATATATACCAACAGATTGTATCCGTTCTCTTATAACGAGGATTCGCAATCCTATTCCGACGGCGGAAGGTACTTTTTGTCTTATTACGTTATGGCAAAGCCCATCAGCGGCGACGCAACGTATATTCCCACCGGCGACGGTCTTACGGCCGTATGGGACGTTGCCGCCGATAATCCGAATCCCATCGATCATACGAAAACGGCGGACGAAAGACTGGTCGACGCCTTGGTCGCTTTCCGAATGGAAGATCCGTTCAATGCAAATCCGTACGAGATCAACATAAATAAACTGGACGTGTATTATAACGTCGTCGACTACGCTCCCGAAAAGTATTACGACGGGACCAACGCGGTATATGCGCCCAACTACATCGCGGCCGTCGGCGGCAAAGATTATTTTGCCGGCGCGACGATAAGCAGAGATCCGGGCGACACCATATTCTACGAATACGACGAAGGAACCGATCGTTATTACGAAACGCTTGACACTGTTTTCGGTAATTCTAAAACCTACTATATCGTTTCGCGGTTCAAACCGGCGGTAAAGGGATCGGATTATACCGCCGGAGCGACGGTGTCGAGTAACAGCAAGGTATTCTACGAATATTTTTCCGTAGACGGACAGTACTATCAAACGAGAGACGAAGTTTTCTCCGGATCGAAAGAATACTACCTTAAGTTGCCGAATCGGAGTTGCGAACTGGAGTTGTTTGTTCTGGATCCGACTACGACCTTTACGCCGAGAGAAGCGCGGAACGAGCAGGGAGAGACCCATCTTTGCCATTCTGTTCTGGAATACGATTTATTTACCTATTTCGAGAGCATTGCGTGGATCAGCTATCAAAACGAACGCATCGGGGATCAATCGATCATTCTGAACGGCGAGATCGATAGCATGACCGGAGAACTCATGTATTTTACTTCGCATTTTACCGGGTCTCAGACCGAACCGAATAATGCGATACGCAGTTATAAAGTAAAAGAATCTCTGTTTTATCGCAACGTAGAGCAGAGCGATTTCTGCGGTGTTATCAAGCCGCTTAGTCTTCGCGTGACCGTTTTGCCCGATCTCGAAAGACTTGCCAGCGATCAGGAAGGATATTCGCCCGCATATTATTCCCGTCCGTATCATTCGTTCTCCGGCGTTGCGATCATGGTCGCCGATCATAACGCAACCGACGCTTCCGGACAACACAATATGACGAATGTGTATAAGGAAAACGCTCTTTATCCGGTTTCCGACAGCGAATTGGCGTTAAGGCCGGAATTGGCGGACTACTATTATGCTTATTATCTGGACGCAGATGATTTCAGACATGTGATCGGATTTGTTTTTTACGGCGATATGCTGAGGATCGCATCTGAAAGAAAAATCAAGTTTATTCGATTGAAAATAGAAGACGGTTTCTTGGAGAACGAGGGCTTCTATTGGCAGGGCGAAGCCGGATTCGGCGATTGGCAATTCCCGGTGGGTTATAAAGATTTCCTGTATAATCCGATTATCGGCGAAAGCGACGCTTTAACGCGCGATAAAGAAAAAGATTTTATTTACTGGTATAACGCCGGTAAGGCCGACGCCGCCGCCGGGATCAACGGCGCCACGGCGGTGCCCATCGGTTACGATACCGCCTACAACGGTTCGGACGTGAGCGATTTTTATATTCTGCATCTTGATTATGAATACTCCGTAACAAACTACGTTATTACGTATTTCAATGCGGGAGCCGAAACGACGGACTATAAAGCGGACAGCTGGTTCACGTTTGCGGTCACAAAAGCGATTCTGACCCCGGAAGATATCGATCTTATCATATTGCCGGACGAAAACCCGTCCGTCGGGAAATATCTTCAATACAATTCGTGCAGCCATTACACCGATATCGTTATGGCGGAACCGAATCTGACGTACGTTACGTTCTACGGACATCCCGAATTGTCCGATTTCTATAATTACGACGCGACGACGGGGACTTTCTCGGGCGCATTCTGCGATACCTTAGAACTTACTTATCAGGGCGTTTTGGCAAAAACTCAATATCAATTACGCGGTTGGATCATCGATACTTACGTTTCGGGCGGTGTTTCTTACGACAACCTACGCGGAACTTCGCTTTTGACGCGGATCGACAGAAACAATAATCTGCCCGACTTTGATTTCGACAGTATCGTGTTGAAAAAAGGTAATTATAACAGAGACGGACGGTTTTTGACCGTGATCAGCTTTACGTATAAAACACCGGACGGAAACGTCACCGTCACGGGCGACGATATTACGGATAAAATGAAATCCTTTACTTTGGCGGGAACGTACGTCGTCGGCATTACTATCCCCGAGTCGTCAAACTACAGCGCGGTCAAGGGCGCGACGATGGAGTTCACCGTTTCTTCCGCAACCGTTCGCGTTTATACTACGGTGGCGTCTCGTAAGTATATGGAGGAATACGACGAAACAAAGGAGATCGGCTTTGTCGATTCTTCTCCGTCGAGGATGATCTTCGTCGATTCCGAAGAAGAACTTGAGACCTACGAAGCCTATATTGACGCCGACAACGGCGAAATCTATTTGGACAAAGCGAGCATTCCGAGCGGACGCGCTTATTATAAAGTTTACGTTTATCATAATCCGTTCGTACTTGCTACCGGTACGTTCTCCGCGGGAACGCTTTATTATCAACTGAGGAACGGCGTTTACGAAAACGCTACCGTAACGGTCGGCAACACCATTCCCGCAAACAGTTATTACGTTAAATCGTCGAACAAGTCCGATTGGACGTATGATATTGACACGACTTACGTTATTTATTGCGGTATCCAGCACCGGGACGGTATCGCTTCCAATCCGTTGGAAACGTTCGGCGTACAAGACGCTTATGCTTCCGTTCGGAACAACATCGAGTCTTTCTTACAAAAGGACGGTCAGGATCGATTGATCGACGAAGCCAGGATATACGGTCGGGAAAACATCGTCGGACTCCCGGAAGTAGCGATCGAGATATACGGGGCTTATAAGCAGAATTATGAGTTCTATTTCCCCGGACAGGGCGAAACTTCGTCATATTTGTACGTTTGGCCGCAAATATTGTCGCTGGAAGTCGATTATCATCAGCAAATCGGCTATTCGGGCGACGCGATGATCCCCGATTACAACGTTTATAACGAAGATCACGACGAAATGACGGGAGCGACTATGGGCTTGTATATCGCAGGTTACTATTATGCGGACGCCGCCGGCAAGATCCACGTTTTCGTAAACGAATTCACGCAAGACGGTTCTGCGATCGCTTCTACCAGACCCGCCGTCTTTGCGACCGCCGCCGGAGAGGAAGAAACTGCGGACGCGTATTACTACTTTTTGCAAGGCGACGAAAGAATATATGTTTACTGCGAAGGAACGTCCTGTTTCTATTACGCCGATAATAACTCCGCCGGATCGAAAGTGTATCTGAGCGATCCTGTTACGATTGACGACACTTATCAAGCGACTTGTCTAAACGTGATAGACGGAAAAGAGATCTATATATGGATCAACGAGGATTCCGCCGCGGCAGGCTGTTCGGAAGTAAACAGCGTTATCGACGTTTATATGGCGGATATGACGAAAGGCGGTTATATCCTTAAAGTTTCGGCAAAGCCGGATAACGCTCAAGGATGTAGCGAAACGAACTACAGAGAGAGTCAAAAAGCGATCATTCTTTTTGATATTCTCAGTACTATCGTTAAATTGGACGATGAAAAAATATATATCGAAAAGAAATTCGACGGTTCCGTTTATGGATCGAGAAACGACGATAGTTTGTATTTTAACAGTTTCTTTATTAACGAAAACGCCGGCGCGCACGTCGAAACGAAGATGGGTTGGGGTTGGGTCAGTATAGAAAAGTATTATTACAACCCCCGCACTTCCGCCGCTACGATAGCCGGCATGAACGGTATTACGTACGAAAGCGCTTTTTCCGCGGCGGACAGGACCGACTGGGGACGTCTTATCGACTATGAGGATGGCGATCTCGTATCTGCCGGATGGTATATTCTTTTGATGAAAGCGTCTATCAGCGACGGTACCTCTACGGACGGTCGTTTTGACAGAAACATGATCGGAAATATCGGTTTCAAAGCGGTGCCCGCGTTTACTTTCGGAGAGACGGAATACGCGAGCGACGATACTACCATTTACTTTATCGTGTACCTGGCGCGTTCCCGCGCGGACGACTACCAGTTCGATTTGACTGTAGAAGGTTTACGGGAGGAAAACGATATAAATATCTCCGGTATCGATAAAGTCTATTCCAAGTCGTACGATAAAACTCAAAACGATTATGATTTTATTTTGAGAGTTACGAACAGAGATTCGTCGAAAGGTCAGATCGTCAGCGTGACCGCGTCCGTATCCCGTTATGCGGATATGACCGCCGCAGAAGACTTTTTTACCACGAGAAGAAACGTTAAGAACGCGCCGTACGTCTTCGGAGAAGAAAACGGTTACGCTATCGGCGACAGCACGTCCGGAAGCGACGGAACGGCTTATTTCTATAATAAAATAAGCGGTTCTTTGTACAATTTGACTTCCGATATCGACTTTAAGATCGGGAAGACGTATTACGAATTGAACAGTGCGTTTATCGAATATTTGAATCTTTCTTCCGAAATGCAGTCGTATATGCTGAATTCGTATGAAGATCCTAACGGCGCATCGTTCTATCTTCGCTTTAAGGTCAACGATCGAAATTCCGGTTATTACGATAATAACTATGCCGAAAAGACGTTTGTTTTCGCTGTTTGTATCAGAAAAGCCGAGCTTCAGGTTCGTATAATAACGAAAGAGATCCCGCCGGAAGAAAACAACGGTATTTCGGGCGAACGTTACGAATCCAGCAAATATTACGGCGAGGCTCCGCAATCCGTTGAATATAAATTCGGTTTTGAGTTTATCGGTTGGAACGCCGGCGATGAAAACCTTATGTCTTTCTATAGCGAAGATATGTACCCCGTCATCAACTGGAACGGCATTACGGCAAGCAGCCCGGCAGGTAGCGATTATCACATATACGCCGCGAGCGGGCCCAATACCGTAGAACTCGATAACTACGTTATGGTGTACGAGCAGGCGACTCAATTCGTTATTTTACGTCGAGCGCCGACCGTTTCTTTCGAGGCGACGCAGGTCTATCAAGGCAAGGCGCTTACGCCGACGGTTATTCGTGTGGGTATTGACGGACAGAATCTCGACGATTCTTCTTCGGGCAATCCGGATATACTCGACGCTAACGATATAACGATCAGACGTAAAGGTATGTATAACGCCGGAAGAGGCCGGTTCTGGTATACGACGGTCAACGATCCGTTAACGAAAATTTACGATACGATCCCTGCCGGAGGACTGCCTATCTCCGCGATTTATTCTTCGAATTTCGACGATGCGTTCGTCAGCGTAGGCAGCACTTATGACGTCGGATTGTATTTATATGAAGTTTCGTTCGGCAGAAGTTCGAACTATCTTGCCATAGAGCCGACTTATTATTTATTCGAGGTCACAAAAGCTCCTTTGACGCTCAAATTCTGGGATATCAACTCGAATAACGCTTTTCGTGGCTATGCCGAAAAGATATACGATAAGAGCACGACGAATTATCCTCTTTTCGTCGTAGCGTACGAGGGATTCGTCGGAGGGGACGATTCCGCCGCCAATAAAGCACCGCAGACGATCATGTATTATCGTACGTCAAACGGAGAGACGACGGGGATAAGAAGTATCGGACTCATCAATCCTTATTACGTCTTTGTCGACGGAGAAACCGGTAAAGAATCGGTCGGGAATTATGCGGACGACTATATTTATCCTATCGACATTATTAAGGATTCGGGCGGTAACGTCATACCGTACTATGTAAAACTGATCCTGTCGGATACCTATGGTATAGCGGATAACTATTATATTTCGGTAGATTATTTCAAAAACGATGCGAACAAGGTTTTGTATCCGGAAATGGTCATAACGCCCAGACCCGTCATCGTTACTTTTGACAGTACGAAAGACAGGATAGCGAAGATATACGACGGAACTACGGCGGTCATCGCAAAATCCGTAACGAATGCAAACTACTTATTCGCGCCGAAACCGGGCGATGAGAAGTCCGGTCTGATCGCAGGAGACGAAATACTTTTGGACGTCGATTATAACGCCAGCAGGTATTCTCGTAAGGACGTTTATGAACAAACGGTCGATCCGGTCACCGGAGAAACGGTTTTCGTTAAGTCGGACGTTATCGTCACGGTTTATGCAAGCGATCAGCTTCTCGGCGCACAAAAGAACAATTATAAATTGTTCTGGGAAGACGAAAACGATAAACGGATACAACTTCTCGGTACTATCAGCCAGGCGAAGGCGACCGTTCAGTTCTTCGCGGACGAGACGATGAGGTCGCAGGTCAGATCGCGCGTCAGCGTCGTCTATAACGGCGAACGTCAGCCTGTCTATAAAAACGTCTTCGGCGTGCCGATCTACAACGATCGGAACGAGATCGTCGGATACGAAACGATCGACTATTCCCAACGCTATTATTCGGAAGAGACGATGTACGACAGCGACACGTTACCGCCGATAAACTGCGCCGAATACATCTATGAATTGACGGTCAAAAACGATACCCTCGCCAACAGAAACTACCTGGCGGAAACGTCTTGGATACGCCTCGAAATAGGGCTTGCAGACGTTACTATCGTTTTCGGCGGAGACGCTATGCAGACGTACGGCGATATCGGATTGGGGTTGACCGCAGTGGCAAACGGTATCGGCGGTTATTCCGAACGTCAGGAAGTAGCTTATTTCTCCTCGTACACGCCGAAAGCCGTCTATAACGATAACGGAGATATATTATACTACGTCGACGATCAGGACGGTTTCAGCGGTCTGATTCCCGATATTACGCGCGCTTTTGCCGGGACGTACTTTGCTCGCGTTATTTATCAAAGAACGACGAACTTCCGGGATTCGTTTGCGTATGAAGAGTTTACCATACTTCCGAGAGAAACCGTCTGTTCTTTCGGCTCGCTTGCCGAAGAATACCCGTATTCCGGCGAGACCCCGGAAATCGAGTTCTATATAATGTACGAAGAAGAACGTATCGCCGTACCGCAAGTGCTTTATAACGTGGCGAGAAACGGCGTTAT
This sequence comes from uncultured Eubacteriales bacterium, assembly GCA_902766325.1. Classification (GTDB taxonomy): domain Bacteria; phylum Bacillota; class Clostridia; order Christensenellales; family DTU072; genus CAG-1782. The sequence continues at coordinate 13,883 of CACXDF010000220.1, forward strand.
GGAACCGTACAATTATACGATTTCGGACGGCGTTATTACGAACATAAGGTCCGATCGCACGCCGATCAACGTCGGGGAATATCAAGTCAAACCTTATGATCAAGCATTGAGTAACTTTATTATCAATAATGCGACGTGGATCGACTTCAAGATCACGAAAGTCGACGTGCTTATTACCGTAGAAAACGCTTCGATCCTGGTCGGAGAAGATTATACGCCGCAGTATTCCGTTTTGAGTTCTTCTACCAAAGAGAACGTTGTGTCCGTGCTGCGCGGAAGGATCCAGTTACGCTATTACGATGCGGTGACGGGAGAGGAGTTGGATTCCAAGCCTACGAAAGCCGGTACGTATAAAGTCATGCCGGAAGAGATCGCTTTGGAAAACTATAACGTCCACAGTCAATGGGGTACGCTCGTTATTAATAATAACGAGATCAACGCCTCGATGCCCGGACAAACCTCGTCCGCCGACAACTACGTCATGATCGTCGGTTCTTTCGGACAGGATACGAAAATAACCGTCAGCGAAGCGCAAAACGTGCCTGAATCCGATATTTCGCGCTTGTTCGACTCGTATAAAGAGAACAATAAAGAAATGGAAGGGTATTATTTGTCGAGCGTATTCGTATTCTCGATCGAAAATTACACATATACCGGAACGGAGGATACGGGATTCACGATCAAAATCAAAGTCCCCGGGTTGTCGAGTATCATCCATCGTTCGTCCGAAACGGCGCAGAATGTCGCTTACGCCGCCGAAGAAGATGTCTATGTCGCCGTGTTCTATGAAGACGGAAGTATGCAGATCGTGTCGGCAACGATCGAGGATGACGACAGCTTATCGTTCGAGACTTCTTCTTCGCATGTGAAAGCCATCAGTATTCTTACGATGGAAGATCCGTACGCCGTTCAGGAAGTAAACCTCGATTGGCTTATGTACCTGTTTATCGGAATAGGCGTTTTGGCTCTCGGACTTGCGCTGCTCCTGGTGCTTAAAAGGAATGGATAATAATGAATAAAAAGGTCGTTTTTAAATATAAATTTGTTGTTTTTATCGTGTTATTTATTGCGTTGGCGGCGTCGTTTTTATTCGGCGTCGCGCCGCGGGAAAACGCGTACGCCGCGCGTCAAAAAGTAATGACCGCGGAACAGTCCGAGGACGTGGTATATTGCGGAAAAAACTTCATCGACGCATCAGGCAAACTATGCGATACGGACGTGGACGCGCCCGGTTTTAATAACGATCTTTTTGACTCTTTCGTATTTAAATTGGACGGACAGGAGATCGACGTCTCCGTCGAAGACGTTTTGTTCGAGACGATCTCTTCCGTTCAAAATCCCGGTCAATACGCGCTCCCCGTTACCGTTTTTTACGATAACGTCTATTATCGCGTTTCTTCCGTGAATTTTGCTATCAAAAAGAGAACCGTCACGGTGTTGACGCTTCTGAACGGAAAAACGGATCTGACCGTAAACGAGGGAGATGATATTTCGATCTCGTACGACTATCAGAACGCCGTTCCGGCGCATACGATGCAAGTATCGCATAACGGGGTATCCGTAACGGAAATCAGATCGGAGTACATTACGATACCGGCATGGACGGACGTCGATATAACGAGACCTATCGAAAACTGTCACGTGGTTGCGGCGCATGCGGAAAGCGATTATTACGATTTCGTTTATACGGGCGCTATCCTTACGATCCTGCCCGCCACGGTAAAAACGCTTAGTTTTTCGGATGAAAAATCGACGCGTCTCGTACTTGTCGGGGATTTCAGCGTACTTCATTCCATGCGGTATACCGATATCGGGATCGATCCTTCCGGAGAGGATTTTTCCGTTATCAGCGCCAATGCTGACGTCATCTATAAAGACACCGGATTTTTCGATAAATATGAAAAAAAGGGCTGTTTTTCAGTCGAAATGTTTTATAATAACAACGTCGTAACGGAAAGCGTACCGGCCGAAGTCGCCATCCTCGCGTCTTCTTTGGATACGTCGAAAAAATACAAGGTCGTAGCCCTGTATAACAACGGCCGGAGCGAAGTTCTCGACGCAAAATTAAACGACGGATTCTTGCGTTTTAACGCTTCCGATATGGGCGATTTTATTATCGTTTCCGAGATACAGGGCTTAAGTATAACTTATTACGTTCTTGTGATCGTCGGCGCCGTCGCGCTTATCGTTATCATCATCTTGCTTATTTCTGTTTTTCGTAGAAAATATTAAAAAAAAAGACGTTTCGGCAACCTTAATTTTTGGATTTTGCTCTTGCCTTTCTCGCGCGTGTATGATATTATATTATATAAGCTATAGGTATGCCCTTTTTCGGAGGATATATGATGAGAAAGAAATCCGCTTCGGCACTTTTGATTTTACTGTTGGTTTGCTTCCTTTTGCTGACCTTATTTGCCTGTAACGACAGGAACGGTATTTCCCAAGAGTCGCCGATACAAAAGATCATCATTACCACTATGCCGAAAACGAATTATTACGTCGGAGATAAGTTCTCCGTCGGGAATGCCGATATCACCGTTTATTACGAAAACGGAAAGAGCGAACACGTTCCGCTTACGCTCAACATGATCTCCGGTTTCGACTCTAACGTCGTCGGCGATCAGATCCTTACCGTTTTTTACAAGAACCAGACGGCTTATCTCACCGTTAAAGTCTCCGTTGCTCCCGTTTATTCCGTTCAACTCGTTAATATGCCCGATAAAACGAATTACGTTATCGGAGAATCTTTGGACGTCTCCGGGATGAAGATCCTCGTCACGTACAGTAATAACTACACCGAGATCATCGACGTCACCGAGGATATGATCTCGCTTTTCTCGACTGAAAGAGAAGGCGAGACGGAAATGACGGTATCTTACGGCGGAAAGTCCTGTATGGCTGCTTATTCGGTCGCGACAAAGACGGCGGACCATATCGAGATCAGTCTCGGCGATTCTTTCCGTATCGCTTACGTCGTCGGCGACGCTTTCGAACTTACCGGCGGCAGCTTTTTTGTCCATTACAACGACAACACGTCGGAGTTCCTTGATTGGGACGCTCTTTACGAGCAGGGCGCGCTCACGTACGTTATCGAGAAAGAGACCAACAACGTCTTTACTACGTCCGCATTGGAAAGAAACGTGTTTTTATACTACAAGGGAGAAAAATATCAAACGGCCGTTACGGTCGCGGCAAAGCGTCCGCAAGGCATTTCCGTCATGTCGGATGCGCCCGATCAAATTTTGAAGGGCCATATCGATCTGACCGGGGGGCAACTCTACGTCGTTTATAACTCGAAACAAACCGGTTACGTCGCCCGCGTTAAGGACTCTACCGCCGAAGCGCGCCGCGCATACGCAAGCGGCGTCTGGAATACCGCTCGTTCCGCCTATTTCACGCTTAAAAACGGCGAATACGTCGGCGCCGCGAGCGACTTTGACAATAACGCCGTTTATTATACTTCTTCGGAAACCGCTTTTGCCGATCGCTATCAAACGCGTAAAGAATTTTTGTACGTAAAAAAGAATTCGACTTTTGAAAAAGCGCCCGAAGAATACGACGCCTCCGTCGTTTATTACATTCCTTCCAACGCTCGTCTTTTCGATTTCGACGATCAGATCAACGTCGACGTGGTCTGGAACGATTTTGACATCAACGTCGTCGGAGAGTATTCTATTCGCTTGACCGTAGACGGAGCTTCGCTTGACTATCGCATTAAGGTTATAGCGCCTTCGCCGATCGCGTTGGAAGTCTATCCGACGGAAGGCGACGTGAACGTGGACGCCGTCACCGGCGCGTATTACGTCTATCAGGACGAGACTATCCACGTCACCGACTGGGAATATAAGATCAAACAGAATAACGACACTTATTCCATTATTTCTTCCACAGGCGCTTATTCCGCAAACGTCACTTCGGAAATGTACGTCGGCAGTACTTTTATGACGAACCACGCCGTAGGAACGTACGACTATGATTTTTCTTTTACGACGGTGACCGGTATCACGCTTCGTTGTTCCGTGCCCGTGGAAGTTCGTCAAAGAGTTATCGTTTCCGCTACCGTAGTCAATCCGACCAGAGTCGTGTACAGCGTGGGCGACGAGGTCTCTTTGGCGGGCGGGTCCTTGCGCGTGCGCTATATTAACGGCGTCGAAGGTCAAACGATGTCTTTTACCGCCGATATGCTTTATGCCGAAGATCCTACCGGTAATTCGCCTGTTCGTTACGTCGCGCAGGACGGTTCCGTCGTTCCTCTCGTAAAAAGCGGCACGGACGCTTTTACCGCGAGCGTGGGAACGAGCAAACTCTATATCTACTACGAGGACGCTTATTATAACACCTCTTATGCGACGGAATTCGATATCACCGTTATCGTCAAGGCGATCGCTATCGCTTTGAACGAAGATAAAGAAACCAAAAACGACTATATCCTCGGAGAAGACTTTTCGATGGCCAATTGGGAAGTCGTCATAACGTACGCCGACCAAAGTTACGCCACGGAAAACGATTTTTCCGACAGTCGGTGGACGATAGAAGGAAACGATCTCTCTACCGTCGGTACGCACACGATCACCCTTTATTACGGGGATAAGTCCGATAACGTGGCGTTGACGTACGTCTGTACCGTGCATAACGACATTGTTTCCGTTCGTCCGAACGTCGATTTTATCGGGTGCACGACGGAAGGAAAGGGTTTTGATTTCGAAGGATTGAACTTTGTGGCCGTCCGTGAAAACGGCGATGAAGAAAACGTTCCTATGGCGGCGATGACGATCTCGAAAACCAAAGCCGGAGCCTATGTTTCCGTTCCGACCGAATACGCGCCCGCTACATTCGTAAACGAAGAAAATTGGTCCGTTTACGGTCTGTCTCTATACGAAAAATCGGGAGGAAGTTACGTTTTTGCGACGGCTTTCGACATTTCGAAAGAGTACTACTACGCCGTCGACAATATGACGAATATTTCTTTTACGTACAGCGGAAAAGAAGCGATCGTATCCTCTCTCGTCGTCAGCAGACGAGTCGAAAGCGTGTTCGTCGCGGCGTACCCGGAAACGGAATACGTTCTTGCCTCCGCCGGAGAATGGGATCTGAGCGATCTTGTTTTGCAAATAGCTTTTGATAACGGCACGACGGCCGTCGTTAAGCACGCCGATACCGGCTCGACCGTTACTTTCTCTCAAAGCGGCGACAGGTACGTATTTACGCTCAACAATATGACTTATTATTTTGAAGTTAAGACGGAAAGCGGCGTCAATTATTCTTTATCGGACATCAAAAACGACCTGCAATCGCAATCTGCGGAAGAATTTATCGAAAAGGATCTTGTATTTTCCGTCGAGGATGTCGCTTATCGCGCTCCCGTTTTTTCCGCTTCCGTTCCGTTCTATTGCTTTAATCAAAAAGTTGTGTCTATCCATGCGGAGATCGGCGTACCGGTTGTGAGCGGTTCGGAAGTGATCCGCGTTAACGAATTTACCGATACCACCGTTTATTTGAACGAAGGCCTTGCTCTTTATACCGTTTCTTCCAACGGAGAGTATTCTTTCGTGGATGATAACGGTACGAAGAGATTCGTCTATAACGATTCCGTCGTAAAAACCGATTATCTCGATTGCATTTATCTTGTCGTCGAGTATGATACGACCACCGTCTACAAAAAACTTGCGGACGTCGCGTCTTCTTCCGGTTTTTCCGTCTCCGGCTACAAAGAGAACAAAACCGGCGCGCAAACGATCCGTCTTACTTATCTTTTAAAAGATTGCTCTTTTATGGCGTACGTTCGTCCCGACGTTCCGTACGCGATTTCTTTTGTCGATGAAAACGGACAAAACGTAACCGAGGCCACCGTGATCGAGAATATGGACATCGATCCTAATAAGATATCCGTATCCGTTGAACTGAGAGACGCCGACGGCGACGCCGTGGCAACGAGAAGAAAAGTCGATTTTTCCGACGCCGCTTGTACGTATGACAAAACGGAAGCGATCGTCTTTACCGAGAAAAACACCGACGATATATTCTACACGCAAAAAACGGTGACGGTCACGTACGAAGGCTGCAGCAAAGATCTTACGCTTACCATTTTAAAGAAATCCGTTTCCGAGATCGTCATTCAAAACATGCCGAGACAGGTTTATGCGGAATTGCCCGAATTCGCAAGTACGGACGAAAGCGTTCTTTTGTATACCGATTCGAACGGAGAAATAGGCACGATCCTCGTTCGCTATAATAACGGAACTTCCGAGATCGTCCCGCTCAACGACTCCAGATTGCGCGTCAACGCGGCCCAATTCAATACCAAACTCGTGTTGAATGACGGCGCGGAACAATCTCAGATCATTACCATCGGTTTTACCGATGAAAACAACGTTACGAAAGAAACGCATTATAACGTTATCGTACGCGACAGAAAGTACCTGACTATCAGTTATGACAGTTCGAATAATCTGTCTTTTGATAACGTCTATTATTGTCAATACGGTACCGGAGCCGACGCAAGACCGAAATTCGACGTATATTACTATTCCGACTTTTACATGAACGCGCCCGTCGCGTTTAACGGTTACAGCGTGAAGTACGAGTATCACGACGACGTTTTGGGCGACGTGACTCGTACCGTTTGGCCGACAGAAGTAGGGCGTTATACGATGGTCGTTTCTTACGCGGGCGACTATGCCAATAACGCTTTCGAGGATAGATCGGTCACCATCGAGATCACCAAAAAGCAGATCGGTATTTCCGTGGAAGATATGAGCCTTACGTTCGGGGATAAGTTTTCCGGGACGGCGACGGACGTCACGTCTTTGCGCGCGCTCGGTTTTACTTGGAATATGAGCGGCGTAACGGGCGGACGACTGACCGGGGACGCTTTTGTGCTCGGCGACACCCTCGACAACGTCGTATCCGTGTCTTTCGAGCTGCAAAAGGACGGTCGAAAGGTCGATCCCGCGTTCAGCGGAGATAACTCTTATCTCGTTATGACTCTGAACGTCGGCAGCTACTATATCAAGCCCATCATTACGCTGAAAAAGGCGAACTACACCGTCCCCGAAGGGGTAGGCGATCTCGGAGCGACTCTTACCGTCGTGAAAAAAGCCATTAAGATCGTCGCGCTTGACGAAAAGAAGGTATACGGCGATCGCGATCCCGTTTATCGTTTTGAAATCTACGATGAAACCGATAATCTGCTCGGCGGTAACTATTATCGCGAATTGACCGGGTATACCGTCGGCGATCCCGTGGCGGAAAGCGTCTTTATTTGCGATCCCGTTACCGGGATATATTCTCAAGCGGCGGGAACATACGAATCCGGGAAGACCTATTACGTATTCAAAGCGGAGATCGAAATCGATCCGATCTTCGTCGATACCGCTTCTTCGTCGTACAGATTGGTCCGTTCCGGGACGGATACGGATAACGTCAACGACTATCACAGGATCTTTAACGGCGACACGGAAGGAACGCTCGATAACTATTCTTTGATCGATTACAGCTATGCTTCTTTGATCGTTTTGCCTGCGGAACTTACGTTGACCGCAAGCAGGACGACTCGTCCTTTCGGTACGGCCGATATGTCGATCGATTATATCGCCGCCGCGACTTCTTCGTTCAAATACAACGACGATTTTGATTCCGTTTTCGGACCGTATTTTACGCAAAGCGCCGTATTATACTACGATATGACGGGAAAGAGCGTGTACGAGACTTTAACGGAAGGCCTTTCTTCTTACGACGATTGGGCCGTATTATATCGTAATCTGGAGATTGACGGATTCGAGTCGGTCGTTTATATGGGCGCGACCTATGCGGTCGTGCCGATCGCTCTTGCCTGCGGGACGTATACGTGTCGTATGAGCGACGTTTATTCGGACGTAGTGAAGAACTATATCGTCACGACGCAACCGTTTGAAATGGAGATACTTCCTATCGGCGTTCGTCTGAACGTCGGTTCCGTTCTGCTTTACGAAAAATCTTTGATCAAAGACGGCAGAAGAAATGCTTTTATCGACTATTTCTCTTTCCCGAGAGAAGAGTTTTTGACGGTCAATATTTACGGCGAAACGCTCACTTTCTCCGATTTCGTTTTTTCAGTCGATAATCGTGACGATATCGAAAACCTGTATGCGGATTGGATGTCGAAACTGATCGTCGGCGCCGAATACGAGACCGGTACCGGCTCGAAATATTTGCTCAGTTCCGACTTTTTGAGCGGTTTTACGTTCATAAAAGAACGCGGAACGGACACGGGCGTCTATCGGGTCTCCGTCGGATATAACTATTCCGATAACTTCTCCGATTTCAGCGTTATCAGTCGAAACGAAGATAAAAACAAGAATTATTTCTCATTCTACTATGACATTTTCCGCAATCAGTACGCGCAGGTGTCTACCATGCAGGCGACTGCCTACGATACGGACGCATACGTGATCGTTTTGCCCGGATTTGCCGATTTGAAGTATTATAAAGTCGACGAAGACGGCAAGAGATATCAAGAAGTCTATAATCTCAATAAGGCATCCTCTTGGGGATTGAACGCAGAATACAGCGTCGACCAAGAAAATTATTACGGTATGTCCTCCATCGGAACGGACAGCGTTACTTATTCTATTACGCCGAAAGCGGGAACGCAATTTATCGTGTATAACCGCGAGAATTGTCTTGCCGCGGGCGACTATACGGGTTCCGTCACGTATTCTTATTTTGCCGACGTGAACAAATCGTCGAAGTTTTCGACAAACTATATCTATCTCGGTAATATGAGCGTGCTTTTGGATAGCGATATCGCCTCCGTCCTCAATTACGTTTTGTTCGGAACGGTGACGGACGGCGCGTTGACGTTCAATAATACTTTTGATTATACCGTTACGCAAAAACCCGTTAGCGTATACATAGAAAACGGCGACGTCCAATATAATTTTGCCAATCAAACGCTTATCGCTCGCGTGGACGGAAGTTTGGCCGAAGGCGACAGATTGAACTTTTTATTCGACGTTTCCGTCGTCTATAACAGCAAGACGGACGTCGTAAATAAAAACGCGTCCACGATCAGGAGTTTCAAGTATTATTCCGTTGTCCCGGAAGAACTTTTAACGCGCGAGAACCTGCCGACTTATTACGAATACGGTTCGAGAGGATTTGTGTTGACGCAAGATACCATCCCCATGAATCGTAAGGCGTACTATCTGCTCACAGAGGCGTCGGATCCGTCGGTCGAGGCCTACGATATCGCGTATTCCGGCACTTATACGGTCAGATTAAACGATCTTGGGAACGCCAATTATTGCCTCGAAACGGACGAAACGGTTCAAAAGACGTTTGCCGTCGTGCCGAACGAAATACCGATCCTGTTATATAACAAAGCGGCTATGCCGCAGGTCTCCACGACCGATTTTACTTTTGAAGAGACGTATGCCAAAAAGGCTTTCTCGCCCATCGATTACAGCTGGACGTCCACGACCTACGCCAACTCCTTGCTGTTCGACAGTATCGATCTTAGCCAGCTTTCTTCCGTTAATTCTTCTGCGACGAGGAAGATCGGTACGGCTGCGATCGGCGGCCAAACATACGACGTCAACGTTAAGTTCCGCGGTACGTTCCCGAGCCTGACGGTGACCGGTCGCACGATCAGTATCTCCGGAAGCAACGGCAGAACGCTCGCGCAGGATACCTATTCGTCCGAGTACGACTATTATTTCTATTTTGTGGACGGCGGAAACGAACGCAAGGTCTATTACGACGCCGGAACGGGTTCGTATTATTACAAAGATGCGCCGTATACGACTTTCAAAACGACTACCTGTACGATAACCGACTATTACTTCGACGAAAACGGCGTTTTACATCGTCCCCAACCGCTTGTCAATACGCCGAACACGTTGTTTATTTATTCGGAAGACGAGCCCGGCTCCGGCAACAGACCCGTTTACGTCAAACGCGACCCCGATACGAAGAGGGTGCTCGGTTATGACATCGTATCGAGAGATACTTCCGACTACGTCAACTATACCGTCGTATTCGTCTATTTGGACAACGGCGTATACAGAGAATGCGACGACGCGCATCTGTTCTCCTTTGTGATCAATCCGGCGGAAGTTTCGCTCTATAATTTCTCGTCCGCGAATACGAAGGATTACGACGGTATCGACGCCGCTATCGCAAATACCTCGAAATTGACCGTCAACGGCGCTCTGTCCAACGATCCGATCAGCGTGTCGGATATCCAATTCGACTTCGAGCGTATCGATGCGGAAGGTTCTACTTATATTACGATCGGCGGAGTCAGATATTATCTCGTGGAAAACGACGATATGAGCAGCGTCGGCTTGTTTAAAGTGAGAGCGTTTTATTCCGATAACTACGAGATCGTCTTTAAAGGAAACGGCGCTTATAACGGCTCTCCGTCTCCGTACGGCTTATATACCATCAAGAGAGTCAAAGCCACATTTGAATTTAATAACGAGATCGCGGCTTATCTCTCCAAGGACTACGACGGATCCGGGCTTACGGACGAGACCTTGCTTTATTCCGGCGATCTGACCGAATTCGTCGATCGGGGATATAACGTGATCAGTAAACAAAGTAAGACCATCGTCGATAATTTTTCCGATATACGGTATCAACTTCAAGTGAAAGGATATGCTTCCGTTTTCGGCGGGACGCCGACCGCTATCGCTCAAAATCAGATCGCCGGTTATAACTATTCCGCCGGAGTTTATTGGTTTGACTTCTACGGCGTTTTCGTAGACAAAGACGGTAATTATCGTCGGTACGAGGACAGAAGCAATAAAGAAGAGGGCGAAAACCGGTGGTTGAACTGGAACTATACCTATATCGTCAACAACAAGAAAGACGTCAATAAGATCGGAGACGTCTATTACGACGGTATTTATCAGATCGATAAGAGAAAAGTATATATCGGTATCGACGGACAATTACCCGCGAATGCGACGGATACTTCGTATACCTATACGAAAGAGTACAACGGCACGACGATCACCAGATCGACGATCAATACCTGGCTCGATAGCGGCGTCGTCACCGTCTATATCTACGATGCGGTCAAAAAGGATTTCGTTCCCGTGAAAGATACCGATTTCGCCGATTCTTTCGTCGGAGGCAGCGTATCCGTCAGCGGCGGAAGAGAATCGATCACGAATGTGTCGAGTTCCGAATACTTCGAGCTGAGCGCGTCCGATATCGCGACCAACAATACCGACTTTATCATCGTCAACTCCGATATCCGCTTTATGTTGAAAGCGATCGAGATCGAGATCATGTTGACTTATACCAATGCGGATAGCGGAAACTCCGCTTCGATCACGTACGGCAAAACGGCCAGAGAAAACGCCGTTAACTTTACGCTCAGTATTTCGGAAGAGGAATTGAAAAAGTTCAACGAAGCCATTCAGGACGGCAACACCTATACCGCTACGCAAATACTCGAAAAAGTATGTAATTTCAATAACGCCGAGTTCTATCTTTTCGGTGCCGATAATCCGGCGAACGCCGTGTTCCGCTTCTCTTTGGAAGGGAAATCGCAGTCGTTCTATCTTTACGATAAAGCGGGCGACTATTATTACGAAGCGGCCGACGGTACGTACCGTGACGATACGACCTACTACAGCAGATTGCTCGTTCCTGCGGGGACTGCTCTTGATTATACGAAGTACTATGTCTACCACGAATGGTACGAACGCACTTCCGATCCCGTATCCGTCGCCGGAAAGAAGTATTATTTGATGGAACAAGTCACGGAGAGCGACCCCAATTTCCGCGCGGGAAGCGGCGTGCCGGAAGACAGATACTTTGAACAATTCTATCACTATACGTTCACGACGGATACCGTCTTCCGTCCCAACGTATCTTATTATAAGCGTAATCCGGGAACGAACGTTTACCGCCTCGTCGATACGTCGGCTTTGCTCGGTTCTTCCGTTCCGGCGGAGACCTATTATACGCAAAATGGTTATTACGCTTTAACGACGGACCGTATATTCAATTTGCAAAAGAGATATTATACTGCGGCGGAATACGTATTCACAGCGCAAAACGCCACGACCACCGCGAATATCTATTACGAAATGAATAAGTATTACGGTGAAAACGAAGACGATTACTTTATGTCCGGAAAAGATTATTACGTCTTTACCGTCGTGCCTGCGTCGGGATCCATGGTGGGCGTCAACGTGCAGGCCGAAACCTATTATGAACGGGTCGGCGATAGATTCGTCCTTACTTCCGATCTTACTTTCGTTCGTTCGAAATTGTATAACGGTCAATACTATACGGTAAGCATTGCCGACGTCATCCGCGGAGATAACGCTCATAAAAAGTATTATACGTATTCAAGCGGCAGACATATCAGAGTGCCGGACGGCACCGTACGTCAGGCCGGCGTATCGTATTACGTCTTTATTCCCACGGTATACTCGGAAAAAGAGGTCGTTACCGAATACTATTATTACTATTCCGACGGAAAATTCTTTAACGTGTACGATATGCGTCAAGAATTGGACGGCGATAAGAACTATTACGTTGGGTACATAGCCGACAAGACGGCAAACGAAAACGTAGCGTACTATACGGAATACGAGGCGATCGTAAAGGCGGAAGGCGCGCGCGAAAACGGCAGATACTATTATAAAGCCGTCTTAATGGATCCCACCGAAGATACCGATACGTATTATGCGGTCAAAAGATTGCTTCCGGGTAAGGATTATGCGTTGAACGGGCTTATTCCGTCCGGCAGCGTGTACGAAAACGTCGACGACAGCGATACCTACTATCTTACGTCCGACACTCGTTATTCCGCAAACAAAAACTATTACAGACTGTCCGTTGTGTCCGGAGAACTCGTTGCCGGCGATAAGGTCGGTAGCTATTATATCGTTTCGCAAGGTTATTCTCGCGCGGGAAGCTCTTTCGAGAACACCGAAAATACTTATTATAAGGTTATCGAGGCTGTAGCCGGCAAGGATTACGCCGTTTCTTCCTTGATCCCCGACTCTACCTATTATACGAAAGTAGACGGCGAAGACAGATACGCCTTTGCGCAGTCCCGCATTTTTGCCGCCAACGAGAGATATTATTTGTTCGAAGCGATCCACGGCGTATCAAGCGTATATTCGATGTCCGCGCTTTTCACTCTCAACGACGGAAGTTATAAAAAGATCGTTGCGCTTACGTCCGGAAAAGAATACGTTAACGGCGCGATGATAGGCGCTGACGAAGTATACTACAAAAGCAACGACAGATATGTAAGAGAAACTGCGTTAAAGTACAGAAAAGGCGTAGAATATTATCATTTTGTCACGGCCGAAGGCTATATCGCCAATTCTGCTTTGAGCGACTATTACGTGGATTCTTCCGCGCGATATACGATCCGTGAGATGACGGCGGGGATTGATTATTCGATAGGTCAAACCATCGGTGAAAACGTAGTTTCGGCTGATTCTTTCGAGAAGTCGAACGACGTCGAGTATCTTGCCGGGAAGTTGTATTACGGATACGACAACGACGGCTATGTTTCCGGCGCGCTGATCGGAACCTATTCCGTGCCGGCGGATGGTTTCTATTCAATAAAAGTCAAAAGCGGATACACGGTCGGGCAGATCGTTCAACAGGACGTCTTTGTGTTGTCGGGCGATCGCTATAAAAACGTAAGAGGCAGTACCTATCGTTCCGGCGTTACCTATTATGCGTTTACGGAGGCAAGCGGGTTTATTCCCAAGAGGAATATTGATGATTATTATGTTTCGGGGCGCGGTTATTATTCCGCCGTTTTGATGACGAAAGGCGTTGATTACGTAGTCAATACGCCTGTTGCGGAAGGCGTATACAGATTGATCGGCGGCAGGATGATCGCCGTTCCGACTACGGATAACTTTGCCGACGGAATCGTATACTACTTCCTTGACGACGCGGGATTTATTCCTTATTCCGACCGCGCAGATTATTATGTGGACGGACGAGGATATTATTCCAAAAAGAGATTATCGCTCGGCGTTGACTATTCCGTCGGCGACAGTATCGGAAGCGGCGTCTACGTTTATCGTCTCGGCAGATACGTTTTGCCGGAAGAACTGACGTTCCGTTCCGGTTACGATTATTACTTAATGGATAACGTGGGTCTTGTTTTAGGCAGCGAGATCGTTTCTTATTGCATTACGGGCGAAAAATACTATTCCTTCACGTTGCAAACGCCGACGGAAGGCGATCGTATCGAAGGCGACGTCTTTGAAAAAGAATCCGCGGTATTTATTCCCACTACGGATACGGTGTATCGTAGCGGAAAAGAGTATTATTTACGTTCGAACGCCGGTCTTGTCGATCCGGCCGATTTGTCGTCCTATTACGTCGACGCGACGGGGTGTTATACCTTGGTCGAGCAGGAAGAGGACGTCTCTTATTCCGTAGGAGATCCCGTTCCGAGCAATATGTATTATGAGATCACGGCGGATGGGATTTGTCGCTATACAAGGGACGAGACCTTTATTTCCGGCAAAAAGTATTACGTATTCCGCGCCGATAACACGTATTTGCCGGCAGATGCGGACGTAACGTCTTATTATTTTGAAAACGTTTCCGATTACGGCGTTCGCGCGTTGATCGCAGGTAAAGATTATACGGTCGGCGACGCTGTGTCCGATAATACGTATACCGTCGACGATAAGTGGTACACCTGTCTTACTTCGGGTGTTTATGAGCAAAACAAGCGTTACTTTATCTTAGAAGCCGCTTCGGGCTATATCCGTTCGGGCGATCTTCCGACAACGTTCGTCAAGAGCGGAAGCGATCGGTTTATGGCCGTTCTTCTGAAAAATTATACCATCGGCGCGGCGATCCCGAATAACACGTTCTATACGCTTGCTCCCGACGGAAGATTGATCTACGCAAGCGGAGTATTCGTCGAGGGTACGGACTATTACGCCAAATCGACGAACGGTTTTGCGTACGGCGCGAATGAAACCGAGCTGTATATCGTCGACAGCAGATATAACAGCTTTTACGAGAAAGACACGACTTCTCTTAACGGAACGTCCGCCGTCGGCAGTTATGTCCGCAAAGAGGACGGCAGAATGGTCGCCGTAACTTCCGGAAACTATACGACCGGCGTTACTTATTACGAAAGCGTCAATATCGGTCTCGTACAGATCGCGCGGCTCGGCGACTACTACGTATCAGGTTCGGGTCGATATTCCGTAGAAAAAACGGCGTTTTCTACCGACGCTTACGTTTATTTAAAGAACGGAGAATACGTCAAGACGACGGATGCTACGGCAAAGGACGGTACCTCTTATTATCGCTTCTTTACGGGCGGATTCGTGCAGAATAAGTATTATTCGCAATACTACGTTCCTACCGAGGTGTTCAGAACGGATAAAGTCATTTACGAACACTATCGATACGGAAACGACGTTCCTTATGCGGTAGAGAACGAAACGGACGATTTCTATTCGAAAACGGTACCCGGTCGCGTATATGAAAAAGACGGCGATAAGTACTATACGACTTCCGACGCTGTATTCGTCGTCGGTAAAGAGTATTATTTGTTCGTTCCCGTGACCGATTTTTCCGACAGAGAAACGACGGACGGCTTATACGTGTTCAGAAAAGGATACGTCCGCTCTCAACTGTCTTACGCCGCGCTCAGAAAGGCGGTACCGGGCGTTGATTATCAGATCGGTAGGTTCGTTTCGGGCGGGTTCTTTACTTTGAACGCAAATTCCGTACCGTTCGAAGTGCCCGGCGGCAGTATGTTCTCAGCCGATACCGTTTATTATCGTCTGAACGATTATTACGGCATTACGTCGATCCCGATCTATTACGAACAGAACGTAGACGGGTCGTATTCGGTCACGACCGACCGTACTTTCAATAACGCGAAGAGCTATTATGCGTTTACCGAAGAATCGGTCGTAGTCGGCGATATGATCCCGCAAGGTTTCTATTTTGTGAAGAGCGGCACCGACTTTGTCGAAACCACGGAAGAGACCTTCCTGCAAGACGTCGATTATTATACCGTAAGAATGGTAAGCGTGACCAACGGCGCTTACGTTGTGAACGGATTGTACGAGAAAGCGGGCGATATCTACGTCGTTACCGGCGATACCGTCATGGATGGAAACAAGTCGTATTATCGTTTTGCTAAAGATAACTCGGTAAGCAACTCCGATCCCGTCTTATTGTATGAAAAAGTGGGCGACGAGTACGTTCTTACGAGCGA
>CACXDF010000221.1 GCA_902766325.1 uncultured Eubacteriales bacterium
CACCGCGCAAAGAGCGCGTGAAGCGGCCAGGATCGCGAGAGAGAACTTCCGCCGCAAGGGCGCGTTCGACGGTATGAGCCTGCCGGGTAAATTGGCCGACTGCAGCGATACCAATCCCGAGCATTGCGAAATATACCTGGTCGAGGGCGACTCGGCCGGCGGCACCGCGAAAGAGGGCAGAGACCGTCATATCCAGGCTATTTTACCGCTGAAAGGTAAGATCCTCAACGTCGAGAAGGCAAGACTTCATAAGATCCTCGATAACGACGAAATAAAAGCCATGATCAAGGCGTTCGGATGCGGCTATAAAGAAGAATTCGACATCACCAAATTGCGTTACGATCGTATCATTTGCATGACCGATGCCGACGTTGACGGAAGCCATATTCGTATCTTGCTTTTGACTTTCTTCTACCGCTTCATGCGACCGCTTATCGAAGAAGGCCACGTGTACGTCGCAATGGCGCCTCTTTATAAGCTGACCAAAGGAAAGATCGAAAGATATTGTTACGACGATAACGAGCTGAAAAAGGCTCAGGAAGAGATGGGTCGGTGCGAACTGCAACGGTACAAAGGTTTGGGCGAAATGAGCGCGCATCAGCTCTTTGAGACCACGATGAACCCGGAGACCCGTACCCTGCTGAAAGTCACGATGGACGACGCGGTAGAAGCCGACAGGCTCTTTACTATCCTGATGGGCGAGACGCCGGAACTCAGAAGACAGTTCATTGAAGAAAACGCCACCATCGTAAAAGAACTGGACGTATAAGGCGGAGGAAAAAATGGCTACGAAAAACAACGGAATGGATATCAATAATATCAAAGAAATATTGGCAAAAACCAGGATCATCCCGGTCAACATCACCGAGCAGATGAAGACCTGCTTCATAAGCTACGCTATGGCGGTCAACGTCAGCCGTGCCATCCCCGACGTTCGCGACGGTATGAAGCCGGTACAACGTCGTATCCTGTTCGCCATGAACGACATGGGCAACACCTACGATAAGCCCACGCGTAAGTGCGCCCGTATCGTCGGTGAAGTCATGGGTAAATATCACCCCCACGGCGACAGCTCCGTTTACGACGCTCTGGTGCGTCTTGCGCAAGGCTTTTCCATCAACGTTCCTTTGGTGGACGGACAAGGTAACTTCGGTACCGTAGACGGTGACCCGCCGGCAGCGCAGAGGTATACCGAGGCCCGTCTTTCCAAGATCGCCGGAGAAATGCTCCGCGACATCGATAAAGAAACGGTAGACTTTTATCCCAACTTCGACGACACGCTCATGCAGCCCGCCGTTCTTCCGGCGCGTTTTCCTAACCTGCTCGTCAACGGCAGCGAAGGTATCGCCGTCGGTATGGCGACCTCGATCCCGCCGCACAACCTGAACGAAGTATGCCAGGCGACTATCGCTTTGATGGATAACCCGGATATCACTATCGAAGAACTGATGCAGATCATTCCTTGTCCGGACTATCCGACGGGCGGTCTCATCATGGGCAGAGAAGCCATTCGTCAGGCGTATATGACCGGTCACGGCGGTATCGTCATCCGCGGTCGTACCGAGATCGAAGAATACAACAATCACGAACGCATTATCGTCACGCAAATCCCTTACCAGGTCAATAAAGCCATGCTCATCAAGGATATGGCCGATCAGGTCCGTGATAAGAAGATCGAAGGTATCTCCGATATCCGAGACGAGTCAGACCGCTTCGGTATGCGTATCGTCATCGAGATCAAGCGCGACGCCAACGCGCAGGTCGTACTCAACACCCTGTTCAAGCAGACCAATTTGCAGATCTCTACGGGTATCAACTTTTTGGCGCTCGTCAGAGGCACGCCTACCGTGCTCAACCTCAAACAGATGCTGTCCGAATACGTCGCTCACCAGATCGACGTCGTCGAACGCCGCACCCGCTTCAATCTCAGAAAGGCGCAAGAGAGAGAACACCTTGTTCAAGGTCTCGTGATCGCGCAAGCAAACATCGACGAAGTGGTCGAGATCATCAAAAAATCGCGCGAAAGAACGGATGCGGTCAATACGCTCATGGAGAGATTCCTTCTCAGCGAAAAGCAAGCCAACGCCATCCTCGATATGAGACTGGCGCGCTTGACCGGACTGGAAGTCGATAAGCTCAAGAACGAACTTGCCGAACTGGAAGTCACCATCGCCGATCTGAAAGATATTTTGGAAAAACCGGAGAGAGTCAGAGCGATCATTCGCGACGAATTGACCGAGATCGACAACACTTACGGCGTGCCGAGAAGAAGCGAACTCAGTTACGACGCCAGCGACATCGATATCGAAGATCTGATCGTTAAAGAAGACGTCGTTATTTCTATGACCCATCAGGGCTATATCAAGAGAATTCCCGTTTCCGAATACAAAGCGCAAAACCGCGGCGGCTTCGGCGTGACGGCGCACAAGACCAAAGAAGAAGACTGGGTCAAGAAGATGTTCGTCTGCAACTCGCACGACCGCATCTTGTTCTTCAGCAACCGCGGTAAGGCGTACGCGCTCAAAGCTTACGGCATTCCGGAAGCGACCAAGACCAGTAAGGGCAGAGCTATCGTCAACGTACTGCCTCTCGATAACGAAGAAAAGATCACCGCCTTCCTGCCTCTCACCGAGTCGGGAGAAGGCTATATCGTAATGGTCACCAAGAAAGGCCTTATCCGTAAGAGTGAGATCTCCGAGTTCGATTCCGTCCGTAATAACGGTAAACTGGCCATCGGTCTTTCGGAAGGCGACGAGTTGATCGAAGTGGAAGTCACCAATGGCGAAAATGACATTTTGGTAGCCTCTCACAAGGGGAAATGTATCCGATTCTCCGAAAAAGACGTTCGCCGTACCGGCAGAGGAAGCCAGGGTGTGCGCAGTATCAAATTGGATGACGACGACTATTTGGTCGATATGGCCATCGTTGAAGACGATAAGAAAGTCGTTACCATCAGCGAGAAGGGCTTCGGCAAACGCAGCTCCACCGATGAATTCCGTTGCCAGGGCAGAGGCGGCAAGGGCATCAAGGCCGGTAACTTCAACGATAAGACCGGTTTGCTCGTTAATATGAAACTGGTCAGCGCGGACGAAGACCTGATCCTGATCGCCGACAACGGCACGATGATCCGTATCATGGCAAGTCAGATCAGCGAGATCGGCCGTAACACCAAGGGCGTCACCATCATGAAACTGCGCGGCAACGCGAAGGTCGTCGCGATGGCGCAGACTATGCACGACGACGAAGAAGAATACGACGAGGTCGAAGTAGACGAGGCCGCCCTGAAAGAAGCGCAAGCGGAAGCCGCGAGCGCTCCGGAAGAACCGGTCGAAGAAACGCCGGACGACACTCCGGACGACGGCAACGCCGAATAAGCTAAGAAAACGATCCCGAAAGCAAAACGCTTTCGGGATTTTTTTGCCCTTTTTATCTTAAATTCTTTTTCCTCTTGAAAAATGCCGAAATATTACTTATAATAAAATAGAACCCAATAAACAGGAGTGTTGCGATGAAATATCATATTATTGTCAATCCGCTTTCGGGTAAAGGGCAGGGCAAAAAAGCGCTGCGCGCGGTAGAGACGATCTTGGTCGGCAAACAGATCGACTACGAAGTCTATATGACCGAGAGCGCCGGACACGGAACGGAGATCGCGCGAGAGCTCTCCAAAGAGCCGAACACGGTTATCATTGCGCTCGGCGGCGACGGATCGTGCAGCGAGATCCTGAACGGGATCGAAAATTTCGAGAACGTCACCGTAGGCTTTGTTCCTTGCGGAACGGGTAACGATTACGCGCACGCGACGCATATCCCGAGCGACGTTTCCAAAGCGATGAAACTTATT
Source organism: uncultured Eubacteriales bacterium (assembly GCA_902766325.1). GTDB lineage: Bacteria > Bacillota > Clostridia > Christensenellales > DTU072 > CAG-1782. The sequence goes on from CACXDF010000221.1 coordinate 3,845, forward strand.
TTGGAAGGCGACGTCGGATACGCCGACTTTATGGAAGTGGGAGATCGCCGCTGCCTGAACGTATGCGGCGCGGGTATGGACGTGGACGTTCTTGTCAGATATTCCACGATGAAGCATTTCAAAGGGAAATTGAAGTATTTTGCGAGCTTGATCGATACGCTTTTGCATCTTCGATTTCATAAGATCAAATTGACGAAAGAAGACGGCACGGAAGAAGAACACAACGTTTTTCTCGTGGCTCTCTGCAACGGCAAGTATATCGGCGGCGGAATGCCCATCGGGCCGGACGCCGATCCGTACGACGGACTGATAGACGTCGTCGTAGTCAACGAGATCAAACCCTCTAAGGTGCTCGGATTGCTCATTAAGTTTTTAAATGGCGGTAAGCACGTAAAAGAGCCATGCACCGAGGTTATTCGTTGCAAAAAAGCCTGCGTAGAGATCCTCGACGACGGCAAAGTGCAGATCGACGGCGAAGTCTTGGAAGAAAAGACCCTCGATTGTCGGATCGTCAGCGGAAAATTAAAAACGTTTTTCCCGAAAGGGAGTTTGAAAAAGGAGTCAAAATAAATGCCTTTGCACGAGCATTTGGTCGTTAAGACCAAACCGGTAGCTCATCCGAAGAATATCATTCTCGGCAAGGGGTACCGCATTACCGTTCTGACCGAACGGCTTTTACGCGTGGAGAAACAGCGCAAAAATATCTTTTGCGACGATGCCACGCAGTATATTTGGAACAGGAACTTTCCCGAGGTAAAATACACCGTCGAACAGACTGGGAAAATGTTGCTTATCACTACCAAGTGGGCGAAGTTTTTTTTCGATCCGTTCGCAAAAGACGTCACTTCCGTTTACTTGAACGGCAGATGGGTGGACGTTAAGCACGCCAAAAATTTCGGCGGGACGCGTCGGACGCTCGATAATTCTGTCGGGAGAGTGCGCATAGGCAAGGGCCTTCTTGCCGATAAGGGCGTATCTTTGATCGAAGATAACAGTTTGCTCCTTGTCGACGGCGAAGTCCGTCCGCGTAAAGCAAAGGGAAAGGATAATTATATTTTCGCATACGGCAGAAATTATCGCGACGCGCTGGCCGATTTCTTTTTTATGACCGGAGAAGTACCGCTCCTGCCGCGGTACGTCCTCGGTAACTGGTGGAGTCGGTATCATGCGTACACGCAAAAAGAATACCTTGATCTGATGGATACTTTTGCCGAGCGTAAACTGCCTTTTACGGTGGCGACGGTGGATATGGACTGGCATTGGGTCAAAGTCAAAGAGGCCTTTCCGAACGTTGATTACGGCAA
>CACXDF010000222.1 GCA_902766325.1 uncultured Eubacteriales bacterium
CCGGCGGTCACTTCGTCCATCATATTGAGCGCAATGACGGTGGGTATGCGGAACTCCAATATCTGCAAAGTCAGATACAGATTCCGTTCGATATTGGTCGCGTCTACGATGTTGATAACGGCGTCCGGCTTGCCGTTCAATAAAAAGTCTCTCGTCACCACTTCTTCGCCCGAGTAAGGACGGAGAGAATAAATGCCGGGCAGGTCGACGACAGTGCAATCCTTGGCTTCTTTAATAACGCCTGATTTGCCGTCCACGGTAACGCCGGGGAAATTACCGACCCGCTGATTGGCGCCGGTCAACTGATTAAAAAGAGTCGTTTTTCCGCAGTTTTGATTTCCGATAAGAGCAAAAATCATATTTCGACCTCGATCATATCGGCGTCCGCTTTACGGAGAGTCAATTCATATCCGCGTAAAGATATTTCCATCGGGTCGCCCATGGGGGCGAAACGAATGACCTTGATCCGTGTTTTCGGGATCAATCCCATATCCAATAAGCGATAGCGGAGGTTCCCGGCTCCGTTCACTTTCGTTACCACGCCTTCTTGGCCCGCTTTCATTTTTCCCAAAGAAGTAGTCACTTTTTCTCCTATACTTATAAATAAGTATATGTTTTTCTTCGGGTTCATTATAGCCGAGAAGAGCTATTCTGTCAAACAAAGTACGGTTTTATCCGAAAAAACGTGACGATGACGTCACGATTTTTTCGGAATGAACTTTTTCGGAAGGCGTAACGCCCGCATTGCGTTGAGCACGGCGAGCACGCATACGCCCACGTCGGCAAAGACAGCCAGCCACATAGACGCGATGCCGAAAGCGGCAAGGACAAGCACCGCCAATTTGACGCCGAGGGCGAAAATTATGTTTTCTTTTACGATCCGCATCGTCCGACGGGAGATACGTATGGAAAGGGGTATCTTATTCAGATCGTCGTCCATCAGCACGACGTCCGCCGCTTCTATCGCGGCGTCGCTGCCTACGCCGCCCATAGCGATGCCTACGTCGGCGCGCATCAGTACCGGCGCGTCGTTGATGCCGTCCCCTACGAAAGCGAGTTTCTTACCGGGCGAAAACAGTTTTTCGGCGGCGCTTACCTTTTGCGCGGGCAAAAGGCCGCTTACGTATTCGTCTACGCCGGTCTCTTCGGCGATCTCTTTGGCCGCTTCTTCGCCGTCGCCCGTCAGCATGACGGTTTTCGTTACGCCCAGGCTCTTTAAGTCTCTTACGACGGTTTCGGATTCTTTTTTCACGACGTCGGATACCATAATGTGTCCGAGACAGTTATTTTCGTGCGCAAGGTGCACGATGGTGCCCGCATGATGATGACAGCTTTCGCAGTCGTCGCATTCATGGCACTCGGCGCCTACTTCTTTCATGAATCGCGCGTTGCCGACATATACTTTTTCGCCGTCGACGACGGCTTCCACGCCGTAGCCCGCGCGCTCCGTTACGTTTCCGACACGCTTTTTATCCAGGTGTCCGCCGTGAGCGAGAACGATGGATTCGGCGATGGGGTGAGAAGAATAGCTTTCCGCAAGAGCGGCCACGTCAAGCAGTTCGTCTTCGCTCATCTTGTGAGGATGGACGGCCGTAACGTGAAAAGAACCTTCCGTCAGCGTTCCCGTTTTATCGAAGACGAAAGTGCGTACTTTCGATAAGGTCTCCAGGTCGCTTGCGCCTTTCAGCAGTATGCCGCGTTTCGATGCGCAACCGATCCCGCCGAAGAAAGATAAAGGAACGGAAATCACGAGGGCGCAGGGACAGGATACGACCAAAAAGGTCAGAGCGCGTTCGATCCATTGCCGCCATACGGGCCACGAGCCTATTCCCAAAAACAACGGAGGGATCACGGCGAGAATAAGAGCCGAGATTACCACGGCAGGGGTGTAGACACGGGCGAACTTCGTAATGAAGTTTTCGCTACGCGCCTTCTTTTCGGAGGCGTTTTCCACCAGTTCGAGGACTTTGGTCACCGTGCTGCTTTCGGCGTCGGAAGTCGTTTCTATTTCTATCACGCCGTCGAGATCGATACATCCGCTTATGACTGCGTCGCCTTGTTTTTTATAGAC
>CACXDF010000223.1 GCA_902766325.1 uncultured Eubacteriales bacterium
AAGAGGGAATATGAAGAAAAATATTTATTGGTAGAACCATTGCCGATTGAGCTTAATAATTCATCGGAAGGCGAGTTTATTCCTTTAAAAAAGTTAATCGGAATAAAATACGAAAAAATAATTGGATGTTATGTCATTAGAAATGTCGAAAAAAACAAGTATTATGTGGGACAATCCAAAGATGTTATGAAAAGAGTATGCAAACAGCACTTTGATGGTACAAAAGTTAAAAACATTATCTTTGCCGAGGACTATTATTCTTCAAAATTTGAAAATAAAGAGGATTTGTTCGAAGTAAGAATAATTAGATTAAACACAAAAGACGAGTTGGATAAAAAAGAAAAAGAGTTAATAGAAGAATATGATTCTTTTACAAACGGTTATAATGCAACAAATGGGAATACGTAGTTTTAAGAAATAATATATAAAAAAGAGGAGAAAAAATGGCGTCAAGTAAAGAATACATGGAGTATATTTTGGAACAACTGTCCTTATTGGACGGGATATCCTGTCGGGCGATGATGGGCGAGTACGTTTTGTACTATCGCGGCAAGGTGTTCGGCGGGGTGTACGACGATCGGTTTTTGGTCAAGCCGACCAAGGCGGCGCTTACGATGATGCCGGACGCGGAAAGAGAACTCCCGTACGAGGGCGGTAAAGAAATGCTTTTGGTCGGAGACGTCGAAGACAAAGAGTTTTTACGCCAATTGGTGGCGGCTATGTACGAAGACCTGCCCGCGCCGAAAAGGAAATAAACAAACGGGATACCAATGAGGAGACGGAAACGTGAGTGAAATAAGTATTTATCGCGGTAATATCGTTTTTTCCGAGACGGAAAAGAAACTGGCCGAGTACCGGGACAGCTATATCGTCGTAGAAGACGGGATCGTGGAGGGGATATACGAGAGGGTACCGGATAGGTATGCCGGAGTACCGGTGGCGGACTTCGGAAGCGACGTTATTATCCCCGCGTTTTCCGATCTGCATACGCACGCGCCGCAGTATCCGCAAAGGGGATTAAAGACGGATGCGCTTTTGAAAGAATGGCTTGATAAGTACACTTTCCCGCTCGAAGGGCGGTTTTCCGATCCGGCGTTTGCCGAGGCGGCATACGACGCGTTCGTCGACGACCTGGTCGCAAACGGCACTTTCCACGTTGTGACCTTCGGTACGATACACGAGCAGGCGACGGGGATGCTGATCGAAAAGTTGGAAAAGAAAGGAATATACGCGTACGTCGGCAAGGTCAACATGGACGAAAACAGTCCGGCGTATCTTTGCGAAAGGACGGAAGAATCCTTGCTTTCGACGGAGCGGTTTTTGGAAAAGTATTGCGGAAGTCGAAGAGCAAAGCCCATCCTGACGCCGCGCTTTGCGCCGACGTGCAGTAAAAAACTGCTTTTTGGGTTGGGGAAACTTGCAAAAAAGTACGACGTCGGCACGCAGACGCACCTCGTGGAGTCGCGGTGGGAAGCGGAAGAAGCCAAGAGGCTCTTTCCCGATTGCGGTTGCGATACCGAGATCTACGAGAAGGCCGGGCTTTTTGAAAGCGGACTTTTCGTCGGGGCGCATTTTATTTTTCCGTCCGAAGAGGATATTCGCTTGTTGAGTATGTGCGGCGGCTACGCCGTGCAGTGTCCGGACGCTACGGTCAACGTGATCGCGGGCATCATGCCGACGGCCTCGTTATCTGCGCGAGGGATCAAGATCGGACTGGGAAGCGACGTCGCGGCGGGACAGGACGTGAGAGTCTATTCTCAGGTGGCGAAATCGGTCCAACTTTCCAAGATCAAATCTTTTTACGAACCGGAAAATCAAGTCGTCACGTTTGCGCAGGCTTTTTTCATGGCGACCAAGCAAGGAGGCTCTTTGTTCGGAAAGACGGGCAGTTTGGCGCCGGGATACGCTTTCGACGCGCTGGTCATTGGCGGTCTTTCCGATCCGTTTATGCCCCTTTCTCCCGTAGAAACGGTGGAGCGGTTTTGTTGCAAAGGCGGACCGAATAATATCCGCGCGCGGTTTTTGGGCGGGAAAAAGATCGGATGATCGTTTATTTTTGATATATTATGGGAAAAGAGAGCCTTTTAGGCTCTTTTTTATAAGGGAAAATGCGATCGGCACGGAAAATGTTTGACTTTGAACAAGAAAAGGACTATATTGTTTTACCGGAAGCGGAGAAAAAATGACGTATTCTGTAATAGGCTTGCTGGCGATCTTTGTGCACGTTATCGTCAATTTTGATATTATTCGGGGAAAGGATCGAGTTAAGATCCCTTCTGAACGAGATTATTTTTTATTTCTTATTTCCGTTATATCCTATCATGTTACCGACGTTTTGTGGGGTATCCTGTACGAACATAAGCTGACGAGTCTTGTTTATGCGGATACCGTCGTATACTTTTTGCTTATGTCTTTTTCCGTCATGACTTGGATGCGCTATGCGCTCCGCTATATGGGCGGAAAAGACTTTTTCGGGAAGATATTTTATCGCGTCGGGCAAGGCTTCTTCTTGTTTCAGATCGTAACTTTGATCGTTAACTTTTTTAAACCGATCATTTTTCATTTCGACGAAAACGGCGTTTATTATGCCGACGTTGTACGGTATGCGACTTTTCTTGTGCAAATGTTGATGTATCTGATCACGTCTTTTTATTCGCTGTTCAGTATGATCAAGTCGTCCGGCACGGTAAAACGTCGCCATTTGACGATCGGCGCGTTCGGTATAACCATGATACTTGCTATCACCGCGCAACTCTTTTTCCCATTGTATCCTTTTTATTCGATCGGGTATCTTTTGGGTTGTTGTCTTATCCATACTTTCGTTATGGAGGATGAAAAAGAAGAATACGCACGCGAGTTGTCCGAAGCGTTTGAACGGGAAAAGAAGCAGCATCAAGAACTGAGCAAGGCCAAGCATCTTGTTTTTACCGATCCTTTGACGGGACTTCGGAGTAAGCACGCCTACGTCGACGCGGAGGAACGCCTCGATTATCGTATGTCGACCGATCCCAATTTGAAATTCGCGATAGCGGTTTTCGATCTGAACGATCTGAAGAGTACGAACGATACGCAAGGGCACGAAATGGGAGACGAACATATCGTCGCCGCCGGCAGGTTGATCTGCGACACGTTCAAAAACAGTCCCGTTTACCGTATCGGCGGGGATGAATTCGTGGCCATACTCGAAGGCAAAGATTATGAACAAAGAGCCGTTTTGATGGAAGAATTCAACGCTCGCGCGGAAAAGAACGCCGCCTGCGGAAAGGTCGTCGTTTCTTCCGGTATTTCCGAGTACAAGGCCGGAGAGGACAAGACGTTCAAGAAGGTTTTCAGCCGCGCCGACAAAAATATGTACCTCAGAAAGCGCATCCTGAAAGAATGCAAAGTCGAAAAATAGTTTTTTTAGTTTTCCGATATATTTTTTCCATACCTGCTATCAACCTATTGACAAGGTAGGTTGAACGGTGCTATAATGTGGCCATCAAAAGAAAAGAGGCTGTTTTATGCAGGTTTATTTGGATAATGCGTCTACAACGAAGATGAGTAAGGCCGCGATCGCGGCGATGTTGCCGTATTTTGACCAGGTCTACGGCAATCCGTCCAGTTTGCACTCCATGGGCCAACGCGCCAAAGAAGTGCTGGAAGAAGCGCGAAAAACGGTGGCAGAGTGCCTCGGCGCGAGCGATAAGAGCGAGATCTATTTTACTTCCGGCGGAAGCGAAGCCGATAATCAGGCTATTATTTCGGCCGCTAAGATCGGCGAGAGAAAGGGGAAAAGGCATATTATTACCACCGCGTTTGAACATCACGCCGTGTTGCACACCTTAAAAAAGCTGGAGGCGCAAGGCTTTGAGGTCGAATATCTTCCCGTCGGCAAAGAAGGGAATATTACGGCCGAGCAGGTAAAAAACGCCGTTCGGGATGATACTTGCCTTGTTACGACCATGACCGCCAATAACGAGATCGGCTCGGTATTGCCCATCGCCGAGATCGGAAAGGTGTGTCGGGAGAAGAAAGTTTTGTTCCATACGGACGCCGTGCAGGCGGCGGGGCATATTCCTATGAACGTCGCCGAAATGAATATCGATATGCTGTCGCT
>CACXDF010000224.1 GCA_902766325.1 uncultured Eubacteriales bacterium
CATCGAAGAGGACGAGGACGTCGTCAAGATGCTCGACCTCGATAAAAACGAATTGGAAACGGTGGAACACAGCGTCGTGGAAATGGAAAACGAACACGGGATGGATCGTCATGCGGCCATCGCGGATATGCGATACACTTTCATCGAAAAAACCTGCGACGGAGCCGTCGTCAAACCGCGAGAAAGTAAAGAATATATCCGCAGTCGCAAGATGGATAAAGTGCTCACCAATCGTTATGCGTCCATTCCCATCTTTTTCGGGGTAATGGCGCTTATTTTCTATCTGACGTTCGAGGTGATCGGGTATTATCTCAGCGAATTGATCGCCATGGGCATCGACAAACTGTGTCTTTTGACGCAAACAGGGCTTGAACGCTTCGAGACCAACCCCGTCATGATCAGTCTGATCACCGACGGTATCTTCCAAGGAGTGGGGAGCGTACTGTCTTTTATCCCGTACGTCGTCGTACTCTTCTTTTTCTTCTCGCTGCTCGAAGATACGGGTTATATGGCGCGCGTCGCTTTCGTAATGGACAAACCGCTCCGTAAGATCGGATTATCCGGCAGAAGTATCGTTCCCATGCTGATCGGCTTCGGTTGTTCCGTACCCGCCGTTATGAGCGCGCGGACCATGACCGGAAAGCGCGACCGCATCATGACGACCATGCTCATCCCTTTTATGTCCTGTTCGGCTAAGATACCGATATACGCCCTCTTTACCGCCGCTTTCTTCCCGAAATACAAGGCGCTCGTCATGATGGCTCTATACGTGGGCGGTATCGTCGTCGGCATACTGTTTTCTTTGATCCTGAAGGTCACAGCCTTCCGCGGAAAGCCCAATCCGTTCATGATGGAATTACCGAACTACCGCTTCCCGTCGGCAAAATCGACCCTGCTTTTGATGTGGGAAAAGGCAAAAGACTTCATCGTAAAAGCCTTTACCATCATTTTTTTCGCAAGCCTTATCATTTGGTTTTTACAGACCTTCGATATCCGCTTTAATCCTGTCACCGAAGAATCGGAAAAGAGCATGCTCGCCGCCATCGGCGGTTTTATCGCGCCCGTCTTCAAATTCTGCGGCTTCGACAGCTGGCAGGCATCCACCGCGCTCATTGCGGGCTTTACCGCCAAAGAAGCCGTCGTCAGCACCCTCGGCGTTCTTACGGGAGACCCCGCGTCGATTTTTACGGCGGGATCGGCCATCTCCTTTATGGTCTTCACCCTGCTTTACACACCCTGCGTCGCGGCGGTCACCACTATTCGAAAGGAGACCAAAAGCATACCCTTTACTCTGCTTATCGTCGTTCTTCAATGCGTCCTTGCGTGGGTCTTTTCTACCGTCGTCTATCAGATCATTGCCGCTTGCGGAGGCTAAAATGGGTACGGGCGAGATCATTGTGATTTGTTTCGTATCTTTTTGGGCCGTCTTTGCGACGGTCGCTCTTTTTATCTCCCGTAAAAAAGGAAGACGAAACGGCTGTTCCGGTTGCTCCGGAAACTGCGCCGAGTGCGTCAAAAACGGCGACTTTGCTTTCGAAACCTGTCGAAAAACAAAAGACGAACAAAAATCTTCGGAAAATAACAGAGAAAAATAAGAAATCTTTTTTATAATTAAAATAAATATGTTATACTAAATGAGTCAATCTACTGAAAAGGAGAAAAGAACAATGTGCATTTTTACCATCGTTACTTATAATAAGCTGATCAAGCTGCGTAACCGCGTGGACAACGCCTGGGCGCAGATCGACGTTCAACTGAAAAAGAGATTCGATCTCGTTCCTAACCTCGTCGAAACGGTCAAAGGCTATGCCTCGCACGAAAAAGAAGTGCTGACCAAGGTGACGCAGGCTCGCGCTTCGGTCGGTTCGGCCAAAACGCAGGAAGAAGCCATCCAGGCCAACAAAGAGTTGTCCGGCGCTCTCGCTCGTTTGCTCGTCGTTGCGGAAAGATATCCCGAACTCAAAGCCGACTCTCACTTCCTGAGTCTGCAAAAATCCCTTTCCGAACTGGAAAACAAGATCGCTTTCGCTCGTCAGTTCTATAACGACACCGTCATGAATTACAACCAGAAGAGAGAACTCTTCCCCAGTAATATCATCGCAAGCATCTTCAAGTTCAAAGAAAAGCCTTACTTCCAGATCGACGAAGCGAGCAGAGAAGCCCCCAAGGTATCGTTCGCATGAAAAAAATAATCGTTTGCGTTTTGCTGGTCGCCGTTCTGGCGGCCGGTCTTTTTACTTTATCCGCTTGTACGGAAAAAGGCGATCTGTGGATCAACTCCGCGGAAATAACGGCCGTTCTGGACGAAAACGGAACGCTGACCGTAAAAGAGACTTGGCGCGTGAAGACCTCTTCCGACGAGGGATACCGTAATTTATATCGGGAGATCGACACCTTTGACGAAAAGTTCGGCAAAGCGAGCGAATTCGTTTTTTTGGGCGCGAAAAACGC
>CACXDF010000225.1 GCA_902766325.1 uncultured Eubacteriales bacterium
AGAAGCGGCGAAAGCGGTCGCTTTCTTCCAATAGGCAACGAGTTTATCCCACTGATAGTCGAGGATCTGTAAAAAGTCGTCCGGCCAAGGGCAAGTGACCCAGTTGGGGTACTTGGCGTTATCCGAATCGCCTGGGCAACCGGAAAAGGTAATGACCGTTTCGACGCCCAACAGACCGGCCAGTTTACAGGTAGCCTCGAAATCTTCTTGGAAGCCTTTCGCAATCTCCTTATTGGGATGGAGCGCGTTACCGTGAGTAGACAGCGCGCATATCTCCATATTATACTTAGAAAAAAGCGCTTTCAGTTCTTCTACCTTACTCGGATCTTTGACGAGTTCGCGCGCATTGACGTGCGTCGTCCCGGGGAAGCCGCCGCACCCTATTTCCATAGCGTTGACACCCAGTTTTTTCAGGTAAATAATGGCTTCTTCCAACGTTTTATCATACAAAATAGGATTAAAAACGCTCAGTTTCATTTATTCGTCTACCTCCTTGCCGTGATGGACCTTGCCGACGTGGTGGAACAACTTGTGTACCTGTTCGCACGGATGCACGTTGGGCGCGTCCTTATACTTTTTGTTGACCTTTTCGATTTTATCTTCCTGCTTGCCGCACCAAAGGACGGCGTTACTGATGACTTTACGGACGTTAGCGTTTTTGTAGGTGGGGAATGTCTCGTGCCCGGGCTGGAAGTAAAACACTCTGCCTTCGCCTCTCGTAAAAGTCACGCCGCTACGGAACACGTCGCCGCCTTGATACCAGCCGATGAAAACGACGTCGTCCGGCTTGGGGATATTGAAGTGCTCGCCGTACATCTCTTCGTGCGGAAGGCGGAAGCCCTGTTCTACGCCCTGGCTGATGGGATGGTCGACGTCGGCCGTCCAAACGCGCTCCGCTTCTCCGCATTCTCTCCACGTGAGCGAACAGGGAGTGCCGAGCAACTTTTTGATGACTTTAGAAAAGTGCGCCGAGTGCAGGAAAATGATACCCATGCCTTCGTGTACTCTTTTTATTACGGCGTCGACGACCTCGTCGGGCACCTTATCATGATCGCAGTGTCCCCACCAGATCAATACGTCGACGTCGGCCAAGCTTTCGGCGGTGATGTCGTTTTCCGTATGCTCGAGCAGGTCCTTGAGCGTGGAAAGAAATTTTACTTCCACGTCCTTGCTTCCATCGAAGATAGAAGCGATCTCCTTATGCAAGCCTTCGGCATAAGCCTTTTTGCCGGCGGCGCGCAGTTGGTTTCTCGTATATTCGTTATAAATAACAAGTTTCATATTCTTCACCTACCTTTTTACAGTTGAACTTCTTTCCCGGTCTTGGCGGACTCGTAAATGGCGCAAAGGATCTTGATCATATCGATACCCTGATCGATCACGTAGTCGGGCTTGGCGCCGTCGATAATAACGTCCAAGAAGTGTTGTAAGTTTCCCCCGTGGCCGTTCAACTTATCGCCGTAAAAGAGCTGCTTTCTCATCAGCATAAAGTCTTTCAGTTTATTGTTCTTTTTCCCGTCGTAGAGAGTAAAGAAGTTATCTTGCCACTTGGCGCCTTTCTTGGTGCCGCGAAGCTCGACGAAGCGGGTCTCCTTTTCGATATTGGACGCCCAGCTGAATTCGATCTGCAAAGAAGCGCCGTTCTCGAACTTGATAAATCCGGTGGCAAGGTCTTCTACGTCGAAAGTGCCGCCTTCGACCTTTTCGCCGAAATTACTGTGGACGCTGTCGCTTTCGCTCTCGTCGTTTGCGAACTTGCAATAAGTGGAACCGACGACGGAAACGGGACGGGGATTACCCATCATGTAAAGCGCGAGGTCGATCATATGAACGCCGAGGTCGATAAGCGGCCCACCGCCCGATTGCGCCTTGGTCGTGAACCAGCCGCCCTTGCCGGGGATACCTCTTTTACGGATCCAGCCGCAACGACCGGTATAGATCTCGCCCAGATCCCCGTCAGAGATCATCTTTTTCAGCAGTTGAGAGCCGCCGAGGTGGCGGTTATTACGCATGACCATCAGCACCTTTCCGCTTCTGTCCTGCGCTTCTTTCATTTTGATAACGTCTTCCACGCTGATGGAATCCGGTTTTTCGCAGAAAGTATGACATCCGTGATCGAGCGCGTAGCAAGCGATGGGCGAATGGACGTAGTTAGGCGTGCAGATATCCACGACGTCCGGCTTAACGGTGTCGATCATCTCCTTGTAATCGGTAAAATACTGTACTTTACCGCCGAATTCCGCTTTTGCTTTCTCCAGTTTTTTCGGATTGATATCGCAGATAGCCACGATACCCGCCCTGCTCGACGTCTTCCAGGTCGATTTATGCGCGCCGTTAAAAATGCCGCCGAAGCCAACGACGCCGACTCTTAATTTTTCCATGATATTCTATCTCCTTTGATTAGAAATTCGTTTTAATAACTTCGTTCTTCTCCGCCGATTCGAAAGATAGCTCGATCAGTTTCATAACTCGCATGAGCTGTTTGCCGGTTATGATGGACTTTTCGGGAGTCTTTTCCAGAACGCACTTGCAGAAGTTACGATAGAGGTCGAGTCCGTCGTCCGTGATCTTGGGCAAGCGAGAAACCTTGATCGTACCCTTAGAACGATCGGCCATGGTTTTGGTGAATCCGTTTCCGGCTTGCACGCCCTTCAACTTAGCGTCGTAACGGGACTTAACGGCGATCACCTTGCCTTTCTTGCTGTTAAAGGTATCGATAACGGCCGTACCGTCCATACCGTAGATCATCCAGCGAGGCACCTTAACGAAGCTATTGGTGTCGATGGTGATAGTCACGAAGGTTCCGTCGCCGAAAGTGATCTCCAGTTCAAAGCCGTCGTCAACTTCTTCCTGATAAACGTACGAAGTGACGCACTTGACCGAAGTAACGGGGGTATCCTGCTTAAAAAGTAAGATCTGATCCATCAGGTGCACACCCCAGTCGTAGATCATACCGCCGCCCTGACTCTTGACCTTTCTCCATGCGCCGGGGATACCGTTGGAGCCGACCACCTTGGATTCGATCTTATAAACGTGACCGATCATACCGCTCTCCGCGATCTTTTTCATACAAAGAAAATCGTGATCCCAGCGACGATTCTGATGAACGGAAAACAACGTTCCGTTCTTTTCGGCCGCGTCGAGCATTTCCTGCAAATCGGCGCAAGACATCGTAACGGGCTTTTCGCAAAGAACGGCCAGACCGTGATTAGCCGCCGCTACGGCGTATTCCTTATGGACGTCGTTGGGCGTGGCGATAAGTACCGCTTGCAAACCGGGAAGCGCGAAAAACTTTTCCAGGTCTTCGGGCGCAAAAAACGGAATGCGTCTGAAATCGGCCTTCTTTTTTACGGCGGGATCCTTATCGAGGATACCGATCACGTCGAATAAGCCGCAAAAGGACATCCTGTTCAAGTGATATCCGCCCATACCGCCGCAACCGATGATACCGATCTTAACTTTTTCTTTTACGATTTCTCTTTTAAGTAAATTTAAACACATGGTAAAAAAAAGACTCCCATAAATAAATTTTTAATTATTAATATTATAAAAATAAAGGGGGTGCTTTGTCAACCCCCCTTTTTTGCCGTTGAAACGATATTTTGTACTTTTTCGAGGTAAAATCAGGCTTTACCGAGCGTCAGACCGCGCACGGTACAAAAGGAAGCGTCGTTTATCGCATGGATAGCCGCCGAAAGAGTGGCTCCGGTCGTAACGAGGTCGTCGAGAAGCAAAACGTTCTTCTCCGTAAGGTCTTCTTTGCAGACGAAACTCCCGCGCACGTTATCATACCTTTTATTCGCGTCGACGTCGGTCTGGTCGGAAACTTCTTTGATCCGTTCGAGCGCGTGCGACAAAGGAATGCCGGACTGCTTCGAAAACTCTTTGGCGACCAGTTCCATATGATCGTAACCTCTCCGTGAAAAAGCCTTCTTCCCGCACGGGATATAGCATACCGCGTCGGCGGAAAGACCTTTTTCGACGTAATACCTATACAGCAACCGGCCAATGGTCGTGGCGAGATAAGGACAGTCGCCGTCTTTACACCGCAAAATGAGATCGCGGACGGATTCATATTTAAAAAGAGAATAAACGTCGCATTTGGCAACGGATTGAGGTCCCGATCCGTTGACCTCCATGTGACCGTAACAATATGGACATAAAGAAATAAATCTGTCGTCGCCGTCCGTCAGCTCGCCTCCGCAAACGTCGCAGGTGATACCGCGCGGATACAACGCGTCCAAAAAACGGTTCCAGAACTTATTCATCTTTCCCGCCCCATAAAAGGTCGTACTTCTTCTTATTTTTCAAAAGAAAATGCTTCAATAGAGAATATCTTTTTACGGTGTAGGTATTAGAGACCATACGCTTGACCGTCGCTTCCGAGCCGATGATGACGACCATACGCTTGGCTCTCGTGACCGCCGTATACAGCAGATTTCTGGTCAATAAAGTATATCCGCCGCTCCCCA
>CACXDF010000226.1 GCA_902766325.1 uncultured Eubacteriales bacterium
ATAGCGCCGCTGTACGCGTACGGTACGCCGAGATGCTTCAACGCAGCGTTCAAAGCCGCGACTTCGACGTGTCCGCCGACAGAATAGTAGACGCGATAGAATTGATTGTTCGTCTCTTCCCAATCGTAGGACAGTCCGTCTTTGGTAAGAGGCGAGAATTGAGAAATAAACCTATCCTCTCCCGTCACGTCTTCGTCGTCATAGATATAGTTGATACGATAAATGATGTCGTATTCTCTTTCCGTAAAATTACATTTGATCGTTTTATCGTTGTCGCTCGCATCGCCGGTAATATGATAGGAATAGTAATAAATGATCGTTTCTTCCGACGTATCGTCCGCGTCGAACTTATCCAGAATAGAGCCGTTGCCTTCGGCAAGGACGTTCCCTTCGCCGTACGTCCAGTTTTTCAATTGGTATCCGGCGGAAGCGGTAACAAAAATACGGATGGTATCGCCGTAGCTGTAATAACCGGATTCAACGCCGGTCGTAGAACCGATCCTTGCCATGCCGTTTGCGCCGCTGAGAACGGTTATGAGATATTTTTCGGCCGAAAAAGTGCCCACGACGGATAGTACTTCTCCTTCCGCCATGCGCGGCATAGCGGTCGGTCTTTGTCCTCCCGTAGTCGGTTGCCAACCGTTGAACGAGTAATGCGTCACACCGGGCAAGGTCACCCACGGGATAGCCTCGTTATAATGCAAAAATTGACTGTACACGAAAAGTCCGTCGTCCGCGTCGAAAAAGCCAAGATCGTTCAAGGCCGTCTTAACGGCGGGATTGTCGTCCGATATCCGGTTGCCGCCGACGTTCAGATTGAGTTCGTACCGAAGTTCGTATTCGGTCTGCTCGAATTCGGCTTTTAATTTACAACCGCCCGCGATAGAAACGCCCGCCTTCACGAGATCGACCAGACGGAACTCGTCGGTGGCGGAAAGGAAGCTACCCGCCGTAGTATAATACGACTCATAAGCGGTCGCCCAGTCGGAAGGCTCTTCTTTCAACGCCTCGTAGGCCATACGATAATAGGTGTTTTCCGCCCAGCTCGCGTTACCGTTGAGCACGTACGCGCTCCCCGAAAGGACGTAATACCCGTCGTAAGCGTCGTTCCAGTCGAGCGGTCTTTCTTCAAGCAAAACGAATTCTTTTCGATAAAACCTTTTGAATGCGGATATCTCTTTGTAATAAACGACGTTTTCATTCCATTCCGCCGAAGTTTGCAAAGCGTAAACGCCGCCATCTAAAACGTAATAGGAACGATAACGGGTCTCCCAATCAGCCGGCTTTTCGACGAGCGGAACGTAATAAGTCGTCGTATATTTACCCGAGTCGAATTCGCTGCGATCATTAAGGATAAACATCGCGGTCGTTTGCAGCCCGGTCCCGTCGAAATACCGTAAAACGAAATCGCCGCCCGAAAGCGCATAGACTACGCCGATCTCGCCGTTTTCTCCGTAACGAGCCGGATAATACGTCGTTTCCGCGCGCGCCAAAGACCATTTATCGAAGGCCTTGCCGGCGGTAACGATGGCGCGGAGAGGTATCGTCTCCTCGGCGACGTAGTAACCCGTTCCCATACCGCCGCTGACCGAAACGCGGTACGCTTCTCGATAGACGGCGACGCATTCGATCAAACTCTTCTCTTTCATTCCCGTCAGAATAACGGTCATAAACGACGGATTGCTTTCTTCGCTCATCCGAAAATCGTGATAAATCGTTCCCGGTTGCCAAACTTCGGAAGCGTTACGCGTGAAAGACGCGTTATAATAAGACGCATAAGCGGTCGCCCAATCGGAAGGCATATTTTCTATACGAGAAAACTTTTCTCGGTAGTAGGTATTCTGTTTCCACTCGCTCGAAACGTTAGACGCGTATCCGCCGTTCGACAAAACGAAATATCCTTCGTAAGAGTTTTCCCAATCGACGGGCTTTTCGGTAAGAGGAACGTACGACTTTTTAAAATGCGCGACCCCGTACCAAAAATCGCTATCGTTTTGCGTGAGCGTAACGACGTAATAACGATCGTAACAAGAATCCCAATCATCCGGCTTTTCGAGTATCGATCTGCCGCCGACGTATAGGTACGCGTAAGCGGCGTCCGCATCCCAATCCGAGTCGGTGTTAAGGACGTAAGAACCGCCGAGCAGTTTGTAATAGCGATCGAAACAAGAATCCCAATCGGCGGGTTGCGCGTTGAGCGGCAAGTATCTTGCTCGTTCTTCCCAAACGACGCACTCGTGGTCTTCGATCGTGTCTGCCGTAACGTAAACGGAACCTTCTTCAATATAGTGTTCGGTCGCGTCCGATAACGAGACCGCGCCGTCGACGTCGCGATAGGTATGTAAAAAGACTTTGCCGTTCTCCACGTAACGCGCAGTCAAGGACAGATCCCCGGAGGAGACCTGCAAAGACGCGCCCCTGCCGTCCGTGATCTGCGTTTCTCCGTCGTACCAACCGACGAAAGTATAGTAATCTTTTTGCGGTACGGGCAACGTAAAATAATAACCTTCTATCAAAACGAGAAAAGCCTTTTTTGCGATCTTTTTATCCCCGACGGTTCCGGTAGAGACCAGTTCGGTCGCGCTGCTGACGGCGGCGGCCGTCGCGATCTTCGGAGTGGGCGCGGAATAGACGGTACCGTTATAACCGGACTTGCCGGTGACGGCGACGCGAACGTATTTGCCTACGTCTTCCGAAGTCAGTTCGTACTCTTTTTCGGTCGCCCCCTCGATATCCGAATAACCGCCTTCCCTTGTTTCGGATCGTTGCCATGCGTATCCGTAAACAAGGCAATTCCCCGTTAATGCGGACAGATCGACCTTCAAAGTTTTCGTCGCGGCCACAACTCCGGTGATCTCGGGCGTTCCGTCGATCTCAAAGACGGGGCGGACTCGATCGGAATGGATGTTGCTCTTGATGACAGAGCCGGCGTCGCCGACGTTCATCTTGCCCTCTCCGGAGTCGATGTTAACCAGCGTATCGGTAGAATAGATCGCCTTAAAAACGCTGTTTTCTTTTACGACGTAATACAGGTTTTTATCGAAAGAATAGTTTTGTCCGTTATGGTTCCAACAGACGAAGACTTTTCCGTCCACGTCGTCCGCGGTAGCCGTGACGGTAGCGTCGGCTTGATATTTATCGATAGAGACGTTTACGCCGTTGTAGACGGCGACGGTATATTCGACGGCGGAACCGGAGGGATCGTCGGGATTCGGCGTAGGCGTTCCTTGTTCGTTCGCTTTCGTACAAGAAGCGAAAGCAAACAAAAACAGACAGACTAATAGCAACAGGACCATCCTCGCGCCAAACGACTTTTTCATATACCGAATCCTCCTTACGCGTACGTTCATACGCGTACGAAAATAAATATTCATATTAAATTATAAATTGATATCAATACTTTGTCAACCCACATTTCTCTGCAAAAACGCGATTAAATCCCGTTTAAGAGAGTTCTTTTCCCGATCGTAAAATTGACAAACGGAAAAAACGTTTTTATAATTTAGCCATATATATCGAAAAAGGTGCGCTGAATATGTACAAACGATTTCTTTTAATGGCAAAGCCCTGGTGGAAAAATCTGCTCCTGACCGTGTTTTCGCTGATCATGGCGGCTCTTCTCAATCTTGTTACTCCCGAGATCATCCGCATTTTGACCAAGATCCTTTCCACGCCCGGCGCTCTGACGTACGAGATCGTTTTGCTTTTCTTTTTTATTCTGACCGCTTCTTATCTGATACGAGGCGTATTCCGCTTTTTGGCAATGTGGCAAGCGCACGTCGCCGCCTGGAGCTTCGTTGCGGACACCACGTTGAAAGTCTTCGGAAAACTCGAAGAACTGCCGATGAGCTTTTTTGCCGGCAAGACGACGGGCGAGATCATGAGTCGCGCTATCAACGACACCCGTAATCTGGAGACGCTGATAGCCCACGCTCTGCCCGATCTTTTTTCCGGGCTCTTTATTATCGCGGTCATCACCGTGCGTATCTTCTTTATCAACCCGGTGCTCGCCGCCATCACGCTCATTCCCGTTCCAGTGACTATGCTTATCAGTACGCAGTTTTCTAAACGGGTCAAGCCTCTTTTTAATCGCAACCAAGCCTTCCTCGCCAAACTCAACGCGCGTTTTCAAGAGCAAATTTCCGGCATAAAGGAAGTAAAGGCGTTCAACAAGGAACAAGCCGAATACATGACTATGAAGGAGTACGCCAAAGAATACGCCCGCGTCAATATCCGCGCCAACTTCGCCAACGGCATTTATCAACCGTCCGTCGAAGCGGCTATCTCGATGGGTACGGCCATCGTCATGGGACTGGGCGGCGCGCTGGCGCTGAAAGGCTCTCTGACCACCGCCGACATCGTTGGATTCTTCGTCTATCTGTCCATGTTCTACACTCCCCTCTCCAACCTCGGGCGCATTGTGGAGGATATCCAGAGCGCGCGGGCGGGAGGCGTGCGTGTTCTTGCTCTTTTGGATACCGAAAATGATATTAAAGAACCCGAAAATCCAATTTCTATATCGAACGTCAAAGGCAACGTCACTTTTGAGAACGTATGCTTTTGTTACCGAAAAGACGAACCTGTTTTAAAGAACGTTTCTTTTACGGCGGACGCGGGAAAAACGGTGGCCATCGTCGGCGCGACCGGGGCGGGAAAGACCACTCTTATTTCTCTTCTGGAACGGTTTTACGACCCGACGAGCGGACGCGTCTTGCTCGACGGAGTCGATCTTAAAGATCTGAAAACGTCCGACCTGAGAAATAATTTATCCATCGTTCCGCAAGACGTTTTTTTATTCAACGGCACCATTTACGAAAACATCCTGTACGGTAAAGAAGGCGCGACCGAAGAGGAAGTGTACGCCGCAGCCAGGATCGCCTGCGCGGACGAATTTATCCGTTCTTTCCCCGATGGCTACGAAACGAAGATCGGAGAGCGCGGCACCCGTCTGTCCGGCGGTCAAAAACAACGTATCGCCATCGCGAGGGCTGTCTTGCGTAAAACACCCGTTCTGATCCTGGACGAAGCTACTTCCGCCGTCGATAACAAGACGGAAGCGGAGATCCAGAAAGCCATCGATAATCTGATCGGAACGCACACCGTCATCGTCATCGCCCACCGTCTGTCCACCGTTCGGAAGGCCGATACCATCCTCGTTCTGAATGACGGCGAGATCGTCGAACGGGGGGCGCATAACGAGTTATTGAATAAAGGCGGCGTCTACGCGGATATGAATAAGATCGTCGACGTTTCCGTCTCCGAGAGCTGAAAACCGGCTTTGAGAAGCATAATTTTTATTTTTCCCCCTCTTGAAATAAAGTTCAAGTGGATTTATAATAATACCGAAATTAACCTTAAAGGAGTCACTAATATGAAAAACTGGTCCATAAAGAAAAAGATCGGTATGAGCGCCGTCGCGCTGTTTGTCGCGCTTTGTATCGTTGCGGCCATCGTCACCCCGATCGAATTCTGTACCCGCCTGGGAGAAACGTCCGAATGGATGTGGTCGCCCGACCAGGAGTTTTCCGTCGATTACGCCGCCGGAACGCTCCGCAAAGACCCGAATAAAGACTTTGTGATCGTCAACTTTACCGATACGCAGATTTATTTGCCGTCCGATATGAACAGTCTCGGCATGATTTACAAAACGATGAAAAAAGTCATCGACGAGACGCATCCCGACCTCATTACCATGTCCGGCGACCAGGCTTGGTTCCCGCCCACGCGTCAAAGCTACGCCCGCATCGCCAAAGTCATGGATAAATTCGGTATTCCGTGGACGTTCGTTTTCGGAAACCACGATCACGAAGGCAACTCCGATCTGAACTATCTGATCGAAGTGGCGCAAAAATCCAAGTATTGCATTATCGACAAAGGCCCGCGTAACGTCATGGGCGTCGGAAACTGCTTCATCAACATCATAGAAAAACAACCCAACGGCAAGGACAAGATCGTCCACACCGTCTTCCTGCTCGACTCCGGAGACAGCGGATACGACTATACCGAAGAACAAACCACCTATGATTACGCGCCCATTACCGAAAAAGATATCGTCACCATTAAATCAAACGCTTCTACCGTAAGTATGCAAGACGCGCTTAAAGATTGCACGATGGATTTCGATTCTTATCCCTTCCTCGAAAACATCATAGAGGAAGATGAAGACGGTAACGAGATCGAACCGAAAGTCAAAGTGGGTAAGAGTTACGCGGCAATCGACTACACGCAGATCGCCTGGTACGAATGGGTGCTCAAGGGCGTCGAAAAAGTCAATATCGAAAACGGCTTTACTCTGAACGCCATGCCCGAATCCACTTGCGTCTTCCATATCGCGCTCAACGAGTTTTACGACGCTTATAAAGAGTGGCTCGTCGCCATCAAAAACAACGACGTGGAAAAGATCAATCTCATGCAACCCGAAGGTCGTATGCGTATGGGAGAAATCATCGGTTCCGGTACTATGAACACCGGTTTCTTTGCCAAAATGAAAGAACTGGGCAGCACCAAAAACGTCATCATCGGTCACGATCACGTCAACGACTATTCCCTCGTCTATCAGGGCATCCGTTTAACGTACGGCGTCAAAACGGGCGACAAGTGCTATTGGACGAAAGACGGCACGATGAACGGCGGCACGAAGTTGACCGTCTCCGCCGGCGGAAAGGCCAACGTTCTGAAGCAGATCTACGTGGACGACTACAAAAAATAAACCTTTATCCCGCAACAAAAAAGCGTCTTTCGCATAAATCGAAAGACGCTTTTTTTATTACCGTTAAAACGCTTTATTGATACTTTTTGCGGAACCCGCGGAAAAACTTTCTCCACCCGCCGCGCTTTTTGTTGAACACGTCGACGAGTCCATCCACCGAATA
>CACXDF010000227.1 GCA_902766325.1 uncultured Eubacteriales bacterium
GTCTCTTCGGTATCCTTATGGTCGTTTTGACAGAATACGTCAATAGATTGGTCAAAAAAAGACAGTAAAAAACCCTTATAGCGTAAAACATTCAAAAGGGCGCAATTTTATCTTTAATCGTATGCGCGCATACGCGTAAACAATATTAAAGAAAGATTAAAAAAATCGAAAAATCCCAAAAAAATACTTGACAAATCAAAAAAAGAATATTAAAATGTGCTTGTAATTGAATAAGTTGGCAAAATTGGCGCAAGCCAATGACGCAAAGCTATAGGGCCTCAAAGGGAGAGGCAGCCAGTTGCAGTTTTATCCTACGAGGATAGAAAAATTGCAACTTTTTTTATTTTACGGAGGGATACGGGAACGGAATGATGCAATTTTTTGATAGAATCGTCTCAGAAACCGTACAATCCGGAGTTGAACCTTTACAACTTAGTTTTACCGGCATACGCGACTGCTATACCGGCGCGAACGTCGCTTATCTCACCGACACCGACGTCTTCTGCTCCGCCACAGGTAAGATCTCCGATAGCTATATCGAAAAGATCGACTTGACCGAAACGGGCAAAGACTTCTCTTTGCGGAATCTGATCAAAGCGATGCGCTGCGTAAAGGAATTGACGGATAAGAAGAAAAAAGCGGCTTGGATCTCCGTCCGCGCCACCACTTCCTTCCTGACCCAAAACGATCTTTACTCCGTCGTAAAAACCGCCGTTGAGAAAGAAAACTTTTCTCAACCCGAAAAGATTTGTGTGGAGCTCTCCGAAAATATCTTTTCCGCCGATCGAGAAAGCGTCCGTAAAGGGATCGCCGATCTGAAGGTGCTCGGTTTTAAGACGCTTATCAGCGGTTTCGCCGCGGACGGTTTTCCGACGTCGTCGCTTCTTGATATTTCGATCGACGTCGTCGTACTCGCCCCCGAGATCACCGCTCTCGCTACCGATCGTAATAAGCCCGGCGTGCTCGACTCGCTCGTCCGCTTCGCCCGTTCGATGGACGTACAAGTGGTCGGCAAGGACGCGCTCGACGACGACGTCATCCGCGAACTCAACAAGGCGGAATGCTTCGGCTTTATCCCGGCTTCATCCTACTACGGAAAGTTCGAGCCGCCGAAAGGTAAACGACCTTTCAGCGAGATACTCGAAGAAAAGGAGGATTGAGGATGCAATTAAGAGGGAAACGTCCGAAAAATTCTTTCTTTACCAGAGGCGCAAACAAACCGGCTCGTGTCGGAGGCAGACAGACCGCTTCTTCTTTGAGAAGAAACGCCACCGAGGTCATGAACTACCGGGTGCTCAAAAAAGTCATCCTGATAGTCGTCGCCATCATCGTGGCCATCCTGCTCATCATGTACGCTCTGGCTCTCGTTTATAACAGAACGGGTAGATTCACCGTATCCGTCCAAAAACCGGACGCGACTTTTGCCATCACCTTGTCCGAGTCTCCCGATTTCAGATCTTCCAGCGCGACCCTCATGAACGATCAAGAAGTGCGTATGACCAATATGTGCGGCGACAACCTGCCCAAGAACCTCGACCATATCAACGGCGAGCACAATGGAGAAAATTATCTCGCGTATACCTTCTATTGTAAGAACGTAGGCGCCACCGCTTGTTCGATGCATTACGAACTGACTTTCAACAACGTGACCAACAGCGTTGACGAGGTCATCCGCGTTCGCCTCTACGTCGACGGAGAAAGCAACGACTTCTGTAAGACCCGCGCCGACGGCGGCGGTATGGAAGATCACTACTGCGATAAGACCTTTGCCGGTAACTACCTCGTTTGTTACGACTACGTCAACAACGTGGAAATAGAAGAAGTCGTCCGCTTCACCATCGTCATCTGGATAGAAGGCGACGACCCGGAGTGTAACGACAGCCGTATTAACGGTACGATCAAGTTCGATATGACGATCACGGCAAAGCCGCTCGTCGAAGACTAAGAATACGCGCCTTTCGGCGCAATGGACATTAAAACAGAATTTTCGCCCTTAGCCCAACTTGTTGGGCGAAGAAAGGAAGCAAGGTTGCTCGGGGCTTCTTTACACCCTTAAGAGAGCGAAGCGAACGGGCAAAGGGGGCTTGATTGCCGACGTTAGTCGGGAATGGGGGTTTTTAAAAAACCCTCTCCTCAAACGATAAATCGTTTGCGGCCGCTCTCCCTTTCATCCCTCGAAAGCAAGTTTCTCGGGAAGGGCGTAAAAAAGGGTGTAAAAAAGTGCAAAAAAAGAGGGGAAGAAGCGGAGGTCATCCGCGAGATTCCGTGTAAATAGATAAAAAAATAAAAAAA
>CACXDF010000228.1 GCA_902766325.1 uncultured Eubacteriales bacterium
AAGAAGAACACGACGGATAAAGCGAACAAGAGTCCGACTTTAAGCCACCTTTTCAGCGCGGGAGGAACAGGCTTCTTTTTTTCGATCATCTTAAAAATAAAGGTATACGCTATATCGAATAAGGCGTATGCGAGAGTGATCAGCGCTAAGCAATGCAACACTCCGAACAAAATAAAGCACTCGAACCCGAATTTATCCTGCACAAAATAGGTCACGATGCTGACGAGCGCCGACACAGAAAAAAGGCGAGCGCCGCGGATCAGATTACTGTGAGAAAACGCGGTGCATATACCCGATATGCAGAAAAAAAGAAATAAAAAAGCGGGACGCCAAAAAAATCGCGTCTCGCCGGTCATGTACGCTCGACCGAATTCCGTCATGGCTTGCAACATCGGTTTTCCGCTATTACGCCAGGAAGAAAAAATATACGCGAGGTCGTACATCGCATGATCGAAAGTGACCATAACGATAGCGAACCCGCGTAAAAAATCCAACTCCCAAATACGACTTTTTTTCATGCGTTATTTGTATTCGGTGCCGATAAAAAGGAGCTTATTGCCGTCCACTCGATACAATTCGAAACGATCTCGATATTCGTGGACGAGGATATCGGGTTTGAGCACGCTGAAATAGATATCCGGCTTTTCCGAACCGTTCGCCGTCTTATCTTTTTCTTGCAACGGCATCCAGTCGAGAGACTGCGCGTCCTTATAGTCGGTCTCCTGTTTCTTGAACGGAGCGCTTTCCTTCTTCTTTTCTTTGAAGAAAAGCCCTTTCTTTTTCTTTTCTTGCGTAAGCGGCGGTTGCAACTCTTTGGAAGAACCGTTATCTTCCGCGGGTTCTTTTTTCTTTCCGAACGCTTTTTTGAGCGGATTGATCAACACGTTATAAGCGCTGATGATAACGACGATAACGATACAGACGATACCGCCCACGATATAGAAGGTGCTGAACGTGGAAAAGTCGAAAGGATCGAATCCGAGCGTATAATGCAGGATCACCCCGAAAAGGGCGTACAAAATAGGCACCCACAGTCCAAGCATAACGATGACCTTTATGATCAATTTCAAAAGGCCGCCGAACGCTTTGAACAATACTCTCAGGAAAGAATCTTTTTCTCCCTTTCCGCGATTCCGCTTTTTCATCCTATCTTATCGACCCCCATGTACGGACGAAGAACTTCGGGTATGGTGATCGTGCCGTCCGCATTCTGATAGTTTTCCAAAATAGCGGCGGTCGTTCTGCCGACGGCGAGGCCGCTTCCGTTCAGCGTGTGCACCAACTTGACCTTTCCGTCCGTATCACGGAAGCGGATATTGGCGCGACGCGCCTGGAAGTCGATGTAGTTACTGCAAGAAGATATCTCGACGTATCTGTTATACGACGGCATCCATACTTCGATATCGTACGTCTTGGCCGAACCGAATCCGACGTCGCCGGTACAAAGGCATACGACGCGGTAAGGAAGACGCAATTTCTGCAAAATGAGCTCGGCTTCGTTAGTCAGACTCTCCAGTTCGTCCCAACTTTGATCGGGACGGGTGAACTTAACGAGTTCGACCTTATTGAACTGATGCTGACGAATAACGCCGCGAGTGTCTCTGCCGGCGCTGCCCGCTTCTCCGCGGAAACAAGCCGTATACGCGCAATAGCGAATGGGCAGATCTTTAACGTTGAGGATCTCGTCGCGGTGCAAGTTGGTTACCGGAACTTCCGCCGTAGGAACGAGATAATAGTCGGTACCCTTAATGGCGTACATATCTTCTTCGAATTTCGGCAATTGCCCCGTACCGAACATGGAGTCGCGGTTGACCATAAAAGGAGGAAAAACCTCTTCATATCCGTTAGCCGTATGCGTATCGAGCATCAGGTTGACGATGGCTCTTTCCAAACGGGCGCCCAGTCCGTGATAAACGTGAAAACGGGCTCCGGTGATTTTGGCGGCTTGCTTGGGATCGAGAATGCCGTACTTTTCGCCGATGTCCCAATGCGCAAGAGGCTCGAAGTCGAACTTGGTCGGCTCCATGAACCGTCTTACTTCCACGTTATCGTCCGAGTCCTTACCGTACGGCAAGCTGTCGTCGACAAGGTTGGGGATGACGTACATCAACTCGGTCAAGCGAGCTTCGATCTCGGCGCGCTCGGCGTCGAGCTTTTTGATCTCTTCGCCCTTTTCTTTCATTTCGGCGATAAGATCGTCGCAGGGTTGCTTATTACGCTTCATTTGCGCGATGGATTCGCTTGCCTTGTTCTTTTCCGCTTTCAGACTTTCGCACAAACGGATATTTTTACGACGGGCGTCCGCAAGGGTCGCCACTTCGGAAATGTCGAGAGAACTGTTTCTCTTGGCAAGTTTTTCTTTGACAAGTTCGATATTGTCGCAGACGAATCTTAAATCTAACATTTTTTTGCCTCCGTTATATTCGCAATGATTTATACTTGTTTATCTTATTATTTTACTATAACATAAACGATAAATCAATAACTTTCTGTTATTTTTCAACAAGAACGGTAATCGGCCCGTCGCTGTAGACTGACAGTTCCATATGTTTGCCGAATCTACCGCTTTCCGTCGGAACCAAAGCGGAGAGCTTTTTTAAAAAAAGCTCGTATAGCGGCTTGCTTATTTCCGCGCCCGCCGCCCGAGAAAAGTCCGGGCGCGTACCGTGCTTGCAATCGGCGTATAACGTAAAGTTACTGACGCATAAGATCCCTCCGCCGATATCGATAAGGGATAAGTTCAGCTTCCCGTTTTCATCGGGGAAAATACGACTTTTTACGATACGATTCGCCACCCAATCAACCGTTTGTTCGGTATCCGTCGCGGTAAAACCGCACAGTACGAGCAATCCTTTATCGGTGTGTCCGACTGCTTCGCCGTCAACGAAAACGGTGGCTTCTTTGACCCGCTGAACGACCGCTCTCATTTCGATCTTCCTTCGCAGACGAGGTCGACTACGTCCACCGTCATACGTACAGTATCCCATCCGGAAGGAGATTCTTTATAGGTAAAGCGCAAATAGCTCTCGCCTTTATAAAACTCTTCTCCGATATAAATGGCGGTATAAGTCTCGCCCGTCGATTTCGATTTTTGTTCCACCGTGCGATACGTCCCTTTCCAGGTAACGCCGAGATCGCGATTGATAATATCGAGCGATTCGAGCACAAGATGGCCCGATTTACTCAACTCTTTAGCCATCTCACGCACCGCTTGAGAATCAAGATCGACCCCGGTAATGGAAAAGCCGATCGTGTCGGAGATCAGATCCAACGATTCGATCAGATTGGTATAGTCGAATCCGGGGAACATATGCTCCAAGAAGCGTTCTTGCAGATAGTCGATATCAAGATCGATCAACTCGTTCACGTCGATCGGGAGAGCAAACAGACCCCAATTAACCAGCAACGACAAAACTTCTTTGATACCGTCAACGACGGCATACTTCATCTCAAAGGTCCCGTCGGCGTAAAATGCAATATAGCTGTTCTGTTTGGACATGATGGAGATGGGATTAGGCAGACTGCTGACCGACGCTTTCGTCAGATCAAGACCGCTGACCGAAAAGGTGGTAATGTTAAAAATTTTATCCTCGTCAAAATGATTTCCTACCGGCTTGACGTTTTTCGGTACGCGGTAAGATATATCTTTGCCATCGACTTCGTTAAAATAAGAAAGGGTCACGTCGCCGAAGGTGTCGCTTTCGTCGATCTTCTTTTTCACGGAGCTGGTTGAGACGGACATAGAATAAAGATAATCAAGCTGTTCTTTCCTCAACGTTTTGTACTTTTCAAGCGCGTCGGAAGACGCCAACCCGAGTTCCGTAAGTAATTTCTGATTGGCTTCGGCGATCAAAGCGTGGCCTTCGTTAGCGGGATGAATGCCGTCCGGGCAGAAAAGTCTGGACCAGCGCTCGCGCGTAGAACTTGCATTGTATATTTCTTCAAAGGCAGAGGCAACGTCGACAAGGTAGTAAGGTTCGTACTCAAACTTGTTTTCGTTGTCTGTCAGGTACTTCCTGAGCATATCGTTCAGTCTGTTGAGCGCTCCGCCCACCAAACGGTGATAGTCGTTTGGCGTGTACGCCATAGCGTTAAGACGCGTTCTCGCTCGATTCCCGATGAGAGGGCTGTCCTTGCCGACGGGATTATACTGCGTTTGCAGAATAATAATGGCGTCCGGGTTCATCTCGCGGAGTTTAGTGATGATCTTATCGAGATTATTATAGGCGTTTTCCAAATACCGGTCGACGTCGGAATAATCGCCTTGACCGGCGTTGATGATCATATCGTCGACACTGTGACCGAGCAGATCGTTACCGCCGATAGAGACGTGGATTATGTCGGAATCGGTGATGAGCGACTTGACCATGTTGATACCGTCGTCCTCTCTTTGAATAAAGTCGTACAGGTCGGACGTCTGATCTCCGCTGATGGCGCGGTTATAAAATTTATAATCGTTGATATTGCCGAGGATCCCGTAATAACCGTATCTTTCGCGTTCGGTAAGAGGCGACGGGCCGGCCATTGCTTCGGCGATGGAGTCGCCCAGGAAAAGGACCGTCTTTTGCCCCGATCCGATAACGTGTTCTTTACGCGCCGGGTGTCTGTTACAACCCGAAAAAGTCATACAGAGCAACACGGCAAGAAGCGCCGCGACGCTCAAAAACTTGATCCTGTTTTTCATAATGATCTCCTTTTTCGTTCCCTTTCTTTCCTGAACATATAATATCAAATTTTTTTAATAAAGTAAACAATTAAAGACATGTTTAAATATTTGGCTAAAAAAAGAAAAACGCCGCGGCAAGCGGCGTTTCCGACTTTTTCAAAAAGGTTATTTTATCCGCTCCTTAAAGAAAGCGATCAACTTTTCGTTACACTCTTTCCCTTTGACGGAATTGGGCGAAAGCACGCTGAATACGTGCGGCAGTTTCTGTTCGGGGCACTTGGGGAAGTCAAGGAGCGTATACGGGATGCCCTTATCGTCGAGCACTTTGGCAAAGTTGACGGTGGCGCTGCGAATAAAATCTTCGGCGCTGGTTACCATAAAGCACGGAGGCATATTTTCTTTTTTGACCAATTTGGACAGATCGAGATCGGCAAAGTGCGGCGCTTTCTTTTTGTTGTAAGTGCCGAATATTCCCGGAAACATGACTTTAGGCGCGCCTTTATCGAGATCGTACATACCGCTGATAAGACCGATGGCATTAAAGGTAAAGCCGGGCTGAATGAAACCGTAGATAGCGGCGACGTCGATATCGTTATTGACCAGCGTCTCGTGGATGGCGAGCATACCGCCCGCGCTATCGCCGGTAAGAAATACGTTATTCATATCTCCGCCGTACTCTTCCAGATGATCTTTTACCCAAAGAAGAGCTTCGTTGACGTCGTCGAGATGAGCGGGATACCGATATTCGGGCGACAAAGAATAATCCATTGCAAAAACGATAAACCCGTTCGCGGCGAAATTATAGCAGTACGGACGATTGCCCAGTTTGGAGCCGCCCTGCAGGCCGCCGCCGTGGATGTTGATGATAACGGGAAGCGGTTTTTCTCTGACTTCCGGACGAATAACGTCAATGACTTGCCACTTGTTTCCACCGGGAACGTACGGGATATCCGCAATGCGCTCGATCCCCTCGGGCAAGACTTCGGCCGCGACTCTCTCGGCGTCGGCCTTATCCACCTTATCCCAAAACTTACGGTACAGTTTGTCCAACAACATACATGCCTCCTACTTTTTATCGACGTTGTCCTTATCCGGTTCCAACGTTATTTTTTTCTTTTTCGGATAAATACGATAGGTCTTTTTGATCTTAAAGGTGTCCTGACTTTGTATCTTTTCGTGCAAAAGATCGACCAGTTTCTTCCTGTCTTCGTCGGAAAGGGAATCGGCCGTGACATAGTAGAACACGGAGACTTGCGCGTAGATATAAATTACGTCCTTCTTAATGGCGACTTTGTCTATTTTGTCATAAAAATGGGTCTCTTTATAAAGCTGTTTGCCGTATTTGTCAACGGAGACGACCTCGATGGCTTCGTCGCCGAATTTGAGGACCTTTTTGACGATGCCAAGCCGCTCGAAGTCCACTTTGAATCCGGATACCGACGTCCACACAAAGAGAAGAAAGGCGATCCCAATCACAAGCAGGCATACGCCGAACAGGATGAGAATAAAAAAGACCTTCGCCGTAAAAAACAGCGCGAGCCCGATCCCGAGCAGGAGGGACAGAAGAATGATCTCGCGCAGGCCGAAATACTTGCGCATATAGTACATACTGCATTTAAAGTACAGATTTTTGTCGGCGTTCATTTCTACGTTCATAGTATTTTTATTATAAAACAACGCCTCCTTTTCGTCAAGAGGGCTTTCTTCCGCCGCGAAAAAACTTTTGCCGTCTGTTACCGCTTTTCCCTTGAAAAAAAAGGTAAAATCGGGTACAATGGTCTTATGAAATTATCGGTCAACCCTTATAAAGGAAAATTAGGCGTGGCGGTCAGCGGCGGTATGGACAGCATGGTGCTGTTCGACCTTTGCCGTAAGGTCCAAAAAAAGCTGGTCGTCATCAACATCGAACACGGGATCCGCGGAGAAGAATCGGTCTCCGACAGCGATTTCGTCGAGTCCTACTGCCGTCTATGCGGAGTAGAATGTCTTCGTTTTTCGGTCAACACCTTGCAGGATCTGCGTCCCGGCGAAAGCGTGGAACTGGCAGCGCGCAGACTCCGTTACGACGTATTCAATAAACTTCTCGCCGATAAAACGGTAGACGCCATCGCTCTTGCGCATCATGCAGACGATAACGCCGAGACCATGCTCATGCGCATCTTCCGCGGAACGGGCATTCACGGGCTTATCGGCATGGGCGACAGAAAAGGCTTCGTACGGCCTCTTCTCGGCGTCTCGCATAAAGAGATCGAAAACTATGCCGAAAAAAACCGTATTCCCTACGTTACCGACAGTACCAACCTCGTCGACGACTGCACCCGTAACTATATTCGTCACGAGATCATGCCTAAGATCGCCGCGCTCTATCCCGGCGTCATTGACGCGTTTATTCGTCTGTCCGAAAACGCCAAAGAGGCGGACGACTACATTTTGTCCAACACGCCCGCCGCGCAGAAGACGTCTTACGGCTATAAGATCAAAGACTGTTTCGGGTATCCGGAAATTATTCAAAAGTACGCCATAAAAATGCTTTTCGAGAAAATCGGGTTTTATCAAGATATCGAAAAGAAAAACCTGGACGCCGTGGTCTCCTTGTATGATAAACCGAACAATACCGTAGTCGGGCTACCCTTCGGATGTCGCGCGTTAAAGATGAACGGCGATCTGTGCATCTGTCTTCAAGAACCGGAACCCTTCTTAGAACAAGCGTATAACGAACGTCTTGCGTTCTCCTACGAAGGCGCCCGTTACTCGTTCTCGCGCGGGTCGGAAATGAAGCGTGGCATTACGCTCGACCCGACCAAGATCCCCGCAGGAAGCGTGATCCGCGCCCGCAGAGACGGCGATACGTTCCGACGTGTCAACGGCAAAAACAAATTACTCGGCGATTTCCTGAACGAGAAAAAATTCAACGTTTTCGAAAAAGAAAGAATGCCGGTACTTGCCGACGGGAACGTGGTCCTGGCCATTCTGGGCGTTGAAACGGCCGAAGCTGTCAAAGCCGAACCGAACGGGCCCTTTCTGCACGTTATCAAAGAAAAAGAATGATCCCCGTTCCGAGCGACCTGAAAGCATTCGCGGAGTTATTTCCCGGCCCCTTATATCTTGTGGGCGGGTACGTGCGCGACGCCCTATGCGGCAAAATATCGGACGATATCGATATTTGTTCGCCCCTTTCCGCCGACGGAGTAAAAGCCTTACTCGAAAACACCCCCTATAAGATATCCGTCATCAAAAGAAATACCGCCACGGTCGGGATCCGCTATGAAAAAAGCGAATGGCAATACACCGCTTTCCGCACCGATAACTATTCGGGCGGGCATACTCCTTCTTCTATTTCCTCCGCAGATATAAACGGCGACGCAAAGCGTCGCGACTTTAAAGCGAACGCCGTCTATTACGATATAAAAAGCGACGAGATCGTCGATCCTTTAGGCGGTGTCGAAGATATAAAAAACAGAGTCCTCGACACTACCCGAGATCCGAAGATCGTTTTTTCCGAAGACGGTCTGCGGCTTATGAGACTTGCGCGGCAAGCGGCGGAAACCGGTTTTACCGTTCGTCCGAGCGCCCTCGAAGGCGCAAAAGAAAACGCTTCGAAGATCGACGAGATCGCGGCCGAACGCATCCGGACGGAACTGGAAAGGATCCTTCTTTCCCAAAAGCCGTCCGTCGGTCTTACCCTTCTGCGCCGGGAAAAAGTTCTCGAACGCATATTACCCGAACTGGATGCGGCCTACGGCCTGCCGCAAAGAAAAGACTTCCATCGCTTTGACGTTTTCGGTCATATTCTCGCAACGGTGGACGCCGCCGATAAAGAGGTGGCAACAGCCGCCCTCTTCCACGATATAGGTAAGCCCGTTTGCTACCGCAACGCAGGTAACTATCACGGGCACAACGAAGTC